>MFNO01000038.1 GCA_001782075.1 Candidatus Levybacteria bacterium RIFCSPHIGHO2_01_FULL_38_26 | reverse complement strand
AGACGAACACCCTACGCTGATCGTATTCTCTAAGTTTTATGTGGACTAATAAAATTAGCCGCGCAAAACAATTAAAAAAAGAGCTACAGAAAGAATTAGAGTCTTTTTTCATAGCACATCCATACAGGATTGATACAAAACTTGACCCTCAATCAAAACGCCTCATATATTTCGTAACAAAAGCTGATCAAGTTCCTGAAGAAATATCTCAGATAACTGCGACATTATTCAAAACCTGAGAAGTTCTTTGGATCATTTGGCATATAGGCTTTTCACTGTCGGTCCTGGGAATGGAACTGAAGGGCGTCATATCCATTTCCCAATAACAGATAGTTTAGATCAACATGAAATAGATAAAGTAAGAAAAACTGAGGGACTTGATCAAAGAGCGAAAGATCTAATAGATGACGTTAAACCATACAGAGAAGGAAACAAGATTTTATGGAAAATTCATAAATTAAACAACATTGATAAGCATCGGTTACTGGTTACCGTCGGTTCGTCATTTGGAAGCCTAGATTTAGGAGCGCATATGATAGCCTCTATGAGAGAAGCATTTCCTGATCGAAACATCCCTTCTTTGTCTGCATTCTTTAATCCAGTAGATAATTTATTTCCACTTAAAGTTGGGGATGAGCTTTTTATTGATGGTCCTAACGCAAAACCAAATCTGGACATGCAATTTAAGTTTGAACTCGTTTTAGATGAGCCTGGTCTTGTGGAAGGAGAGTCATTGATTGAGATTATTGATTCAATGATTGATGAAGTTGAAGGTTTAATTCCAAAGTTTAAATCCCTAATTACTTAGTTATAACGACTAAACGGGTCTTGACCGGCACGCTCAGTTCGAGATTTTAGCCTTATTCCTACTTGAATATTAGCATTTTTGTATAATCATTTTGTATAATCATATTGTGAGCTCATATTATAAAATAACTGTCAATGTGCCGCTTGAAAATTCGGATGATGTTAGAAAAGCTATGGGAGAAGCAGGAACGGGGAAGATAGGAAATTATTCATATTGCTCATTCTCTGTAGCGGGTACTGGAAGATCAATGCCTAATTCAAATGCCAATCCGCACATCGGAAAAGCTGATCAAGTAGCTGAGGTTCGAGAAGAAAAAATCGAAACTTTTTGCTTGAAAGAGGATCTGGAGAAAGTAATAAGTGCCATAAAAAAATCCCACCCCTACGAAGAACCCGCGATTACATATTGGGAAGTGAATATAGTTTAATCCCCACCTTATTCAGCAAACCGGTGATATACTTAAAATATGCCGATTTTCCTTACAGTTCTTGGATTTGGATTTTTGCTGGGACTCAGGCACGCGACTGATGCGGATCACGTTGTGGCTATAACGACTCTTCTTGGCAAACATGGGAAAATCAAACACTCGACAATTATTGGAATATTGTGGGGGATAGGGCATTCTATAACTGTTACTCTTATAGCAATACCTATCATATTTTTCTCCCTTGTCATATCTCCGAGTCTTGAACTGGCTCTAGAATTTTTAGTTGGAGTAATGCTTGTGTTATTGGGAATTTTTACATTAACTGGAATTACAGAAAAGGTTTCAAAACGTTTCACTCCTGTGTCAATACACAGACACCCTCACAAGGCCAAATCAGGATCTGACCATTCACATTTCCATTTCCATATCTCTAAATTGATTAGCGAAAACATCCACCACATAGGAATTTATCAAACGATCAGACCAATTATCATAGGACTTATTCACGGCTTGGCAGGAAGTGCGGCTGTTGCCATACTCATTCTCTCAACAATAAACAATCCTCTGCACTCCGCGTTTTACCTTTTCCTTTTTCACTTTGGAGTAATATTTGGAATGATGATTATAACTACATTCTTGGGAGCGTCTGTAATCCTTGTAAAGAGAAAGAGCGAAAACTTACACCGCTATCTCATAACAGCATCTGGAGTCTTAAGCTTTGGTTTTGGACTATTTGTTATGTACGAAACAAGTATGTCCTTCTTCAATTAACTCCACAATCGTGCTACAATTAATGTTTAGTCCTTATGCAATCTAATACTGCAGAAAAAAATGAAAGCCAACGCTATGCCGCCTTAAAATACAGAGACTTTAGGTATCTGTGGACAGGTCAATTCGTCTCAGTTGTTGGACGGCAAATTCAAATCGTTGCCGTTAATTGGCATATTTATCTTCTTACCAATTCCGCCATCGCGTTGGGGCTGGTCGGACTAATGCGGTTTGTGCCCATCGTAATATTTTCCCTAATAGGGGGCTCTGCTGCAGATGTTTTCAACAGAAAGAAGATAATGTTGGTTTCTCAAATTCTCATGGCCTTTTTTGCAGTCATTCTAACTATTTCAACATTCACAGGTACGGTTAACCCGCTTATCATTTATGCCATAGTTATCCTGTCTGCGACTGCTACTTCTTTCGATACACCGGCCAGGCAAGCCCTGATCCCAAATCTTGTGGAGAGAAAACATCTGGCAAACGCAATGTCTCTAAATGTAATTATGTTTCAAACATCCATGATTGTTGGGCCATTGATTGCCGGACTACTTCTCGCGAGATTCAATATTGGAGTTGCGTATGGAGTTGACGCTATTACATATATCGCGTCGATATTTTCTATTCTTCTTATTAAGGCGCCCGGGAAAGTACAGGGCGCGTCAACTGTTTTCTCCCTTGGCTCTATCAAAGAGGGGCTTGTTTTTGTAAAAAGCAAGCCGATTATTTGGTCAACCATGGTTTTGGATTTTTTCAGCACATTATTCGCATCAACCCCAGCGCTTTTTCCTATATTTGCCAAAGACGTTCTAAATATCGGAGCGCAGGGACTAGGCATGCTGCACGCCGCGCCCTCAATAGGAGCTGTGATTACAGGATTTATTTTAGCCCACATGAGAACACTTTCCAATCAAGGAATTATTCTTCTGGTGTCCATTGCTTTTTATGCAGCCGCAACAATAATTTTCGGTCTTTCCAAATTTCTGCCTCTTTCACTTTTCGCCCTATTTTTGGTCGGAGCAGGGGACAGTGTGAGTACCATAATTAGAAATACCATAAGACAAATAGCGACTCCTGACTACATACGAGGAAGAATGACTTCTATCAATATGATCTTTTTCAGCGGGGGTCCACAGCTTGGAGAATTTCAATCGGGAATTATGGCGGCATTTATAGGCGCTCCTTTTGCTGTGGCAATTGGAGGCACCGCGACTCTTGTAGTGGTTGGGATAATGTCCTGGGCAGTTCCTGTGCTTCGGCGCTACGACAACCACAAAACATTACCACTGTGACTTTACAATTACCTTTACATATATATTTACAATTGTTTAGGTTCTCCGCAATCATATGCCTAGCTTTACATATATATTTACAAATACCTTGACAATTAAGTTATGGTATAGTATAATATACAAGTATGTTTGAGCCGAAGTTCAATTTCACCCCAAAGATGGTCAACGAGCTTGGTACGATCGAAAGAATCTATGGCCAGATTTTGGGAGAAAAATTGATCCCTTCGCTTGCGCTCAAGCTTTCAGAGGAAAACCTGGTTCTAGCCACTCACCATTCTACAAGCATCGAAGGAAACCCATTGTCCCCTCAGGACGTAACCAATATTGTCCTTGGCGACCAAATACCTGTTACCAAATCAGAAAAAGAGGTAAAAAACTATTTTGCAGTACTTAACCGAATCGCGGTTCTTGCTAAAAAACATGAACAGATAACTACAGATCTCACCCTGAAGCTTCACCATGACCTTATGTCCGACCTTCTAAAAGACGGATTGGGCAAATTCCGTGACGGCCCGGTTTTTGTAGGACACAAAACCAAAATTGAGATTGTCGTCAAACACAACCCTCCATACCACAGCGAAAAAGAGATAGAAAAAGCTTTGGTAAATGTATTTGAATGGCTAAATAAAAAAGATGAACTTCATCCGCTTATAAAAGCAGGCATATTCCACCACGAATTTGCCTATATCCATCCGTTCTTTGACGGCAATGGACGCCTCGCAAGAGCACTGACAACTTATTACCTACTGCTAAATAACTACGAAGTCTCCAAATATTTCATACTTGATGACTTTTACGATGTAGATAGGCAACAATACTCGGACACTCTTCACTCAGCGGACAAGGGCGACAAAACACAGTGGATAGAGTATTTTCTGGAGGGTATTGCCGTATCGCTTCAAGGGGCAATCGCGAGGATTAATGAGCTTAAAAACGTTAACCTTGAGGAAATAAAAGGAGAAAAGAGGGTAATAGTCACTTCCCGCGAGGAAGAAGTTTTACAAATAGTTCTGGACAAAAAAGCAATAAAAACCTCGGACATTCAAGAGGCTCTTTCCGTCACCCGCCAGCAAGCACATGCTCTCTTGCATTCACTGGTGAAAAAGGGGCTCCTTCAGAAATTCGGCAAAACCAAAACCTCCTACTACAAACTAGCCCAACGGCCCCGGGGATGATTGAAGGTTTTGTTTGAATTTTCTCTATTCTCTAAATATCCTTTTGCGACCACATAGGATCTCATCAGACGAATATATTTATCTGTTTCTCTTTTACTGTCCCTTATTTTCAATAAATTACTGGAAGAAAGATTCACAAGATCATCTTCTGTAAAAACTCCCATTTCCTTAAGACGAATTATAACTATACTAAAAAGACGACAATTTGAGGGCAAACTATTTCCAATGTATTTCTCACCATAAATTTTAGTTCCATCTACTATTTTACTCTCATTACCCTTTATAGTCCGGGTAGTTAGTGACCCCATATCTCTAATCTCTGCTTCAACCGTTCTCCGAAGCTTGTTCCTTGCCATTCTAGCATTATCCTCTAAGATATCACCTTCTTGAGGTAAATATGAATTGTTAAGTTCTTTGTGCATATCGGCAAAAAGTATACAAAACTATATACGCTTTGTCAAAATATGTATGTGTTAGGGAAAACATGCGGGGATTTGAGTAGTTGATGCTTGTGATTGTTCAATTGTAAATACTCCACCTGTGCTTTGCGAAAGATCAAGAGAATCACTGCTGTCTGAAGTTCTTGGAGCAGCAGATCCATTGACAAAAGAGATCGCTGCTTGACCTTGTTCTTTGGCAATAAAACTAATAGTTGCAACTGACACATTTCCTACTTCACCTGTATAACTTCCTCTTGAAATCTCTATAATTCCATTGGTGTCAATTTCTGCCGCCTCAACAGGAAAAGCAGTCCCATAAGAAATTCCCGTTACCTCAAGTTTATCTGTTGGATAGGAAAGATAGGCTGAAATTCCATTTATAGATTCGCTGTTTGTATCAAGAACGACATCAACTGAAAAAGTATTTCCAGAAGTAAGCAATCCGCTATTTTGAGATAAGTACAAGGTAGAAGCAAACGCAGTATTTGAAACGACGCTAAGCATCACAACAAACGTGAATAACGCGCTGAGTAGATTTAAAATCTTTAATTTCCCAAATTTCATATCCTGTAGTATATACTATTGGGACGGTAAAGTCAAGGGGGTATTTTAGAAACCAAGCTATCTTCCGCAACAATATTTCCTCCAGATTTAAGTTTGAATTATTTACGCCAGTAGGTGTTTCACGCTGAAATAATAGCATATTATATCAACCCTCCAAATCTAAGTCATAATTCGACAAGTGCTAGATACCGGCGTATTTTGGAGAAACAAGGGGTTCCAAATGTTTATATACAACGTTATCTACCTCTCTCAAATTTCCTCCTGCTTTTTCAAGAACCTCATTGTCGGTGAGCGTTTCTCCAATAGTAAGCTTGTATTTTTTAAAGATATTAAATCCTCGAGTTTTTGAGTAATCTTCAACTTCTTCTGCCAGGTCAACTCCTACAAACAAAAACCCCATTCTTACATCTGCTCTTTTTGCATAAAGCATAAGGCTGCCAATTGTTTGTGGGTTTTCGGAAGAATAAAGAGTTTCTCTTCTTGTGCCTTGAGGGAAAAGAATTAAAATACCTCCATTTGAAAGTACCCCTAATGCATTATTAATATATTTACTAACGCCTTGATTTTTTCGAAGTCCGTGAGCCCCTTTTTTCTCTGCTTGCTTAATTGTCTCCTCAGTCACTATATATTTCAAATCTACTGCAAAAATGCGACTCAAAGTATCCATAAAAGGGAATTTCTGATGTAGTGCAACCGGTGCTACGATTTCTCTTTTACGAAACTCTTTATCCCCAAAAGGAATCTGAAACATTTGGACTGTTTCTTTTCTTGAAGGATGATTGGCTACTATACACAATCCCGTTCCATTTTGCAGAACCTCTCGTGCTTTCCCGAGTCTCTCTGGATAAAGTATCTCACTTCTAAAAAGGGGGGTATGTGTTAGAGTTTTTTCAACTAAAGCCCTGAAAGTTTGATGTCTCTTTGGAATATAAGCTTCTTTTCCCACCTCAAAAACTATCTATCTTCCTTACTTGGGAAGAATTAATAGTTAATCTAAACTGATCGCTAACGCTCAAAATCATCTGTAGCTTAGCATGTGTCGAAAAACTCTTATTAAAGACACCCTCCAAATCTTTTAATGGTCCTGAAGAAACCTTTATTTTATCTCCTATATTAAGAGGGTACCCAGTTGAGTCAATAACATCGGTATTTTTTAGTTGATGTTGTATAGATTCGACGACCGTTTGAGGAATTCTTGCTCCATCCAACACCAAATCCAACACTCCGACTTGTCTTTTTATCAAAAGCATCTTATCTCCTGATTTTTCATCGATTTTTACAAATAAATAATTAGGGAGTAAGCTTTTTTTGCTAATTTTCCCTCCAAAAGAATATCGAGGAATAAATGAATCTATATTTAATGCTTTTAGCTGCACTGCTACATGCGGCTCTTGACCTCGTCTGCACTTCAAAATTACCCACTCAGGTTCTCTCACTGTTTCACTACCTTCCGTTTTCGGGTAATCTTTGATCCTGCCTTCAATTCCCATAATAAAATGGGTGACTATACTCCACTATATAATCCTATAAGCTCCGCTTTGTCAAGAGTGTGATGTTGCATTTTTTTCTCAACCATTTCTTTGGTTGCGTTTTTGGGAAGTTCAAGCGCGCAGTCCAACGCGTAAAGCCTAAAGAAATATCGATGGGTTCCTGAAGGGGGACAATTTCCTCCATAACCGGGCCTCCCAAAATCTGTAGTTGCCTCAAGGCCGCCACTGGGAATAGTATCTTCCTCAACTTCGCTGGTGTCAGAATCAATATTGTATACCACCCAATGAACCCAGGTTTTGCTTGGCGCATCAGGATCATCAACTATGAGAACTAAACTTTTCGAATCTGGAGGAACATCCGAAAACTGGAGCGGGGGATTTACATTGTCTCCATCACATGTATATTTGCCAGGAATCTTTTGGTCGTGACCAAAGGCTGAACTTGTGATTTTCATTTGAGTCGCGTCTGACGCGATGAGCGGGAGACGGGAATCGGACCCGCTACCTTCTCCTTGGCAAGGAGACGTTCTACCGATGAACTACTCCCGCGAGTAAAATGATTTTATCAAAAAAGAAACCCTTTTACCAGTATTTTTAAACAGGAAGCGAAAACTATTTTTTTTCTTTCCTACCCAATCCTCGCTCCCAAGAATTTAAATCAAGAGAAAAAAAATGCAAACTTATACCTTCTTCAAAATAATTAGGCAGATCTCCTTGTTCTTTAAATCCAAAACGCAATAAATATGGCTCTATATTGAAATAATCCTGATTGTCATCCGTTGTTTCAACCCACATCATCCTGTAATTTAATTCTTTTGCTTTACTTATCAACTCAACGCCCATTCTATAAGCTAGCGTTGAATTTCTTTTTTCAGGATCGATAAAAACCAATCACCCCAAATAACATCCTCCGGACAACGGTCGCCCCTTTTATACAAACCGCACACACCTACGGTTTTATCATCAATTAAAACCTGAAACTGCTCTGTTTTTTTATTATCCAAACCTAATTCCATACATTTCCTCTGAAACTCCAATGACGCAAGCACACCAGTCCTTGATTTATCAGGATATGATCTCCTTGCAAGATCTATCACTCTGTCCATATCCTCAGTTTGTAGAGGTTTTAACAGCTCAGTCATTCTATTTGGTACCCATCATGATTATACGACTGCTTATTTGGGTAAAATCTTCCTTATTATACCCGCCAAAGACCTTGATATCTTTAAAATCAGATTTTAAAAACAACTCCTTTAACTCACTCTCCGAATAACAATAATACCCTACATCCATTGACAGTTCAGTCTGTTCATCTTGTCTCCTGAAAACAAATAGATTTGGCATATTCAAGATTTTTGTCTGCCCGTCATATGATATCGGAACACAATACCAGTCAATTTCAGTATCAGGATCAGATAAGCTTTGCGACTGCTTCATAAGTATCTTTTCTCCCCACCCTGTAATAAATTCAGGATTTGGATTAAATACGTCTGTTATGAATTTCCCGCCGCTTTTTAAACTCCCGTATGCTTTGGCGAATGCTTTTTCCTGATCTTCAGCAATATGTAAATACTGAAGTGCGCTTGTGGAAACAAATGCGAGATTAAAACCCGATGGATACTCATCGTCTCCCGACATGGAAGATAACTCATATGTTAAATTTTCGGGATTTACTTCCATCCTGGCTACTTTTTCTTTTAGTAAAGCAAGCATTTCCTGTGAATTGTCAATACCATGAACTATTAAACCCAATTCTGCAATAGGTATAGTCAGTCTTCCAGAACCGCAGGCAATCTCAAGAATTGGAGATCCTGCTTCCTTGGCCTGATTTAGCCAAAAATCCCGATCATCCCGCCAGAGCCCTGCCAATTCATCAAGCCTTTTCCCCTCATAAACGTCGTCATAAAACCTAGAATATTCTTTATACATTCATGCGAATTATAAGACTAAACGTAACGCTATTCAAGTTGGAAGCATTTAAGAGAGAATAAGACCTATTTCGTTCCTTCTGTCCACGAAGAAAGATAATTTTTTTGTTCTTTTGTAAGTTTGTCAATAATAATTCCCATTGACTTCAGCTTTAATTTAGCGATCTCATTATCAATCTCTTTCGGCAGTACGTAAACTTTTGGAGACAGCTTACCTTTGTTTTTTACAAAAAATTCTGAAGCCAAAGCCTGATTGGCAAAAGACATATCCATCACCTCTGCCGGATGTCCCTCTGCGGCGGCCAGGTTTACCAATCTTCCTTCACCCAAAACGTACAATTTTTTACCTGACTTCAACATATATTCATCCAGAGAATTTCTCAACCTCCGCTTGCTCTTTGCGGTTTTTTCCAATCCAGCCATATCCACTTCAACGTCAAAATGACCGGAATTTGCCACCATCGCTCCGTCTTTCATTGATTTTATAGTTTCTAACGAGATAACATGCTTGTCACCGGTAGCAGATACGAAAATATCGCCAATTTTGGCAGCCTCTCTTATATTCATCACTCTATATCCATCCATGGCAGCCTCAAGCGCCCTTACAGAATCCACCTCAGTAACAATTACATTTGACCCCATACCTTTTGCCCTCATCGCGATTCCCCGGCCGCACCAGCCATATCCCGCAACAACAAATGTCTTCCCGGCCAGTAAAATATTTGTTGCTCGCAGTATGCCGTCTATAGTTGATTGTCCTGTTCCGTAACGGTTATCAAACAAATGTTTGGTATCCGAGTCGTTAACCGCAATAACCGGAACTTTAAGGGAGCCCTCTTTCTCCATTGCCTTGAGCCTGATAACGCCCGTTGTGGTTTCCTCAGACGATCCAATTATATTTTTTATTTGATTTTTTCTTTTTGTGTGTAATAAATGAATCAAATCAGCGCCGTCATCCATGGTAATTTGAGGACTGAAATCTAAAACAGTATTCAGATGCTTGTAATAAGTCTTGCTATCTTCTCCTTTTATGGCAAAAGTGGGAATTTTATAATCTTTCACAAGTGATGCCGCGACGCTATCCTGAGTAGATAGGGGATTGGAGGCACATGCAACTACACTTGCTCCACCCAATTTAAGAGTCAGTAGCAAATTGGCTGTCTCAGATGTGATATGAAGACAGGCGGCAATCGTCAATCCTTTCAAAGGCTTTTCTTTTTTGAAGCGCTCTTGAATGCTTTTTAGAACAGCCATTTGCTGAGAAGCCCACTCAATCTTCAATTTACCTTCGGGAGCCAGAGACAAATCCTTAACATCGTAGTCTTTTTGCTGCATAAACTATAAATCTAACAGACTTTTATATGTTTGTCTATATCTATTTTCAAAGTCTTTAGTGCTAAACTTATGTTCCTGCGTTCCATACTCCTCAACTGCAAAAGAGCTGGCAACAGATCCCATCCCCCCGCAAGTTTTTAAATCAAATCCTTTTTCCATTCCGGCCAAAAACCCGGCCCTCCACGCGTCGCCGGCACCGGTTGGATCTACCACTTTTTTGGGCTTTGCCGGTTTTATATTGTAGCTAATTCCATTGCATTCTATTTTCGATCCCTTTTCACCAAGCGTCGTGATAACAGTTTTATTTTTAAACATGCTTTTCCACTTTTTTACTCTCTTTTTAATAAGATTTATTTCATAATCATTGCCAATCAAAAAATTACAATGACCAACTCCAAATTCCAAATCGTTATCATTCACTTGTGTCAATATAAAACCAGGATCAAAAACATAAGAAGATTTCAAGTCAACGCATTGTTTTACAAAAGATAAAGATCCCTTTGCGCCGGATGGACCAATAAGTACAATGTCTTTTTTGGTCGCGATATTTTTAAGATTAAGTTTTGAGATTTTTTCTGCCGCTCCATAAAAATATCCCCAAATTTGATTATCCTTTTTATCTGTCATCGCAAAACCTGTCGAGGTATAGTTGCTTTTGTCTACCAAAACATGATCTGTATCAATATTTAGCTTTTTAAAAGCCTTCTTATAATCATCAAAATCTTTTCCCGCAACAGAAAAAAGAGTATGGGGAGTTTTAAGAAGTCCTAAAGAATATGAAACATTTCCGGCTGTCCCGCCGCGTCTTCTTGCAAATTTATTAACGATGAAAGATAAATTTATGTTGTGAATTTGATGGGGAAGGATGTGGTCGCCAAATTTACCGGGAAAATCCATTATATAATCGTAGGCGATTGTACCTGTAACAATAATCATTTTGGCGAGACACCCAAAGTGTGCAGAAGCTGATGCGGTGCCGAGAGCAGGAGTCGAACCCGCATAACGTGTTCTTCAGACACGCGCCATGACCACCTAGGCTATCTCGGCAGAAAATATATTATAACAAAAATATTTATTTTGTGGGCACTGAGGGACTTGAACCCCCGACATGTCGCCTTAGGCGACAACCCCGCCTGACTGGACTTTGTGGACCCGAAAGGACTCGAACCTTTGACCTTCTCGGTGTAAACGAGACGCTCTACCAACTGAGCCACGGGTCCATTCAATGTCGGGCAGGTCTACCACTGAGCTAAGTGCCCCGCGTTTGACGCGGTGGGTCGGAGAGGAGTTGAACCTCCACCCCTTGCGGGACATGCACCTCAAGCATGCGCGTATACCAGGTTCCGCCACCGACCCTCGTTTTATTGTATTAAGCCCCTCTCTCTGGGTGTCGGAGAGAGGACTCGAACCTCCATGGATTGCTCCATACGGCCCTGAACCGTACGCGTCTACCATTCCGCCACCCCGACAAAAATACAGTTTCATTTTATCAAAACTCCATAAGGTTGACAACTTTTTTAAAATATGCCAATATAAATCTATCTCCAACGCATGACGAAAATTTTTCTCACATTTTCTTTTTTTGGATTCACAGCATCTTTGCTTTTAGCCAGCATCTTCTTCCTTCTATCTGTGTCTTACAAACAAAACAAAAACAACGTATATACTACCAGACCTCATTCAGTTGCATTTGCGGCACTGCCCTCACTGGAGAATAAAATTGAAGATAAAATCTTTGAAGAGGGAGCCAGAGTTGAAATTGTCAGGCAATTTTTTGAGCGTTACAACTCTCCGCTCGAGCCGCATGCGGCAACTGTTATTGAAGCCGCAGACCTGTATGATCTCGACTTTCGCCTCATCCCCGCTATCGCCATGCAGGAATCAAACCTGTGTAAAAGGTCTCCCCCAAACTCCCACAACTGCTGGGGATTTGGTATTTATGGAGATAAGGTAACGAGATTCTCAAATTTTGAAGAAGCAATTCACACCGTGACGAAAACTTTGGCTTTAAAGTACAAGGCAGATGGATTAATTACACCATATGAAATAATGAAAAGGTATACTCCTCAAAGTCAAGGAAGCTGGGCAGAGGCTGTTGAATTCTTCATGGATAAACTCCAATAACTCATTATTAACCCATAGTTACAAACCCGCTAGACTTCGTCTACGACATTAGTCAAGTTTTATCAAACAATTGACTCGGTAATTTCGCTGACGGTCGGACTTGACAAACCTATAGTTAAATGATACAATACTCGATTAGATCCTAAGGTATGCCATCTCCAAATGCATACGTTAGGATTTTTTTATGGTAAAAAAGTCCTATTTAATGTTCTTTGTATTTTTCGTGCTTCTCTTGATACTTCCAAAGAAAGCTTACTCGTATCAGAATGCTTCGGGCTCTTCTGCAGCACTCGAAACAGAGCTTGTAACAAAAGCTCAGGATAATCGTGCAAAAATTTTAAAGAAATTCTTGGATAAATATAACTCTCCTCTTGCGCAATATTCAAATGTTTTTGTTAAAAAAGCCGACGACTACAACCTCGACTGGAGACTTGTTGCTTCTATCTCCGGAGTTGAGTCAACTTTTGGTAAACACATTCCATATAACTCATACAATGGTTGGGGATGGGGGGTATATGGAGATAATGTTATTTACTTTTCCTCTTGGGAAGATGCTATAGATACAGTATCAAAAGGGCTTAGAGAAAACTACCTAAATAAATGGAAAGCGACTGACATCTACGAAATTGGTAGAATCTATGCGGCATCACCCAGATGGGCAGGAAATGTTACTTATTTTATGGAAAAAATCCGTGAGTTTGAATATCAAAACCAAATAACCCACCTTTCCATTTCCATTTAAATTCTGTATAATAGTTTCGTTATCCTATTAGATCGCCAGGGTGGCGAAACTGGCAGACGCGCATGGTTTAGGACCATGTGGGGCAACCCTTGGAGGTTCGAGTCCTCTCCCTGGCACTATGATTTCAGCAATACAAAAACAAGAAGACGGAACAATTAGGCTTACCGTAAACGTGCCTTCTGCCGACGTAAAAAAGACGTGGGACGAGGTAGTTGGGGAGGCGGCAAAAGAAATTGAGCTTCCCGGATTTAGAAAGGGAAATGCGCCCAGACACTTGGTCGATGAGAAAATAGACAAAGAAAAAGTTAGAGAAGAGGTGCTGAAAAAATTACTTCCCAAATTTTATATTGACGCTGTCCAAGAGCACAAATTAAAACCTATTACAAATCCCAAAATCCACATCGATCCGGGATCGACACTGACAGATCTATCAAAAGACCTGCCTGCCGGCAGGCAAGACTGGCAATTTACTGCGCTCACTTGCGAAATGCCGGATGTAAAACTTGACGACTACAAACAAAACATCCAAAAAATTACAGCCAAATCAAAGATAATAGTGCCGGGAAAAGAACCCTTCGACGCAGGACATTCGGCTGAGCTCAGTCGAAGCCCTCAGGGCAAGCAGCAGGAAGTTAAATTTGATGAAATCGTAAATGCGCTCCTTGAAAGTACAAAAACAACAATTCCAGAAATTCTGATAGAACAAGAGATAGAACGCCTGCTAGCACAGACTTTAGATGATGTTAAAAGGCTCGGACTAACACTTGACCAATATCTCTCCTCAACAAAGAAAACTCCGCAAATCCTCAGAGAGGAATATAGAAAAAGGGTAATTAATGATCTTACTCTTGAATTTGCTCTGCAAAAAATAGCAGTTGAGGAGAAAATTCATGTTGATGAAAAAGAAATTGATGAGGCGATACTAAAAGCAAAAGACGACAAAGAGAGAGAACACCTCAAAAACAACCGCTATCTTTTGGCAAGTATACTAAGACAGCAGAAAACACTTGATTTTTTGAAGAATTTGTGATATGTTGCGGGTGCTAGCCCTTCCAAAGCTCGAAGAGCAAAGGCGGGTAAATTATGAATAAAACACTCCGCAGAAAACAGCAATTTATAAACGATAACAGCATCGAAACATTCAGAAACCTCACTAGGACTGTAGGAGATTCTTTTGTTAAAGATTTAGTAAAAGAAGGCGGATTGGATGCTAAAGACCAGGTTCTTAAAACTTCCCACACAGAGCAAAAAATACATCCAGAATTAAGCGGAGATCTTGTTGAGGGCAAAGAACTGGTTCTAAAAGAGCATATAGAAAACGAAGAAAAAAATGAATTTTTTGGGATCGAAGGGGGAGAAATAGGAACCACGTATCTTCGAGAAATGCGTCGTGGTGAAAGTACCACGCAACTGGAATTTAATAAGGAGACAAAAAGAACTCTTGAAGAAATACAAATTGAACTACAGCAGTTGATTGAAAGCACAGATGAGCTGCAAATTCAATTTAGAGAAGTTACAGTTCAACAGCAAGTAGTAAAACCAGGAAGATACCATGTCAACTTTTTCCAGTGGCTTAAATCTGTAATTATAATCGCCCGTATGAAAATTGAAGACTCCGGAGCGTGGCTTTCCGCATTCCAAAGCAAGAAAAACAAAAGACAATACTGGGCAATGTTTAAAAAACACGGCACTACATTTGGCCTCTCTAACGAACGCGTGGTAGCAACGCAGACGGGTTAATTTCCCATCTTGACAGAAAGTAGTAGGATTGTGTAAAATCTGTGATAACAATGAAATCAAAAAGTTTATCTATTAGATTAGTCCTCCTTCTTACCCGTTAGGGCGGGAGGATGGTTTAGTTTATAAACCGTTTAGAAATCCCGCCAATAGGCGGGTTTTTTTTGTGGCAAAATATGGTGTTGTTAGAATCAGAATTTAGATCACATATACCCGATCCGGCATCCGATCCTGAAGGCGAGTCGTATGCCTTCTATAGCTCGTTCTATAATCTGGATACAAAGAATGCGAAGAATAAACTTTGGAGAAATAAAGAAGATAGCCCTGATCTAAGTAGAACCTCGCTAATTAAAAGGGTGCATCCTTATATCAACGCTCTACCTAAAGACAGTTATGTGCTTGATCTTGGAGCAGGAAGACAAATCCTGGAAAAAGAATGGAAAGATATCTACGATATTAAACCACCATGTCAGGTTGTCACATTAGATATCGCAAGCATTCCCAAAGCTAGCCTACTGGCAAAAGACTATGAACACGTACAAGCAACAGGAGGAACTTTACCATTTAGAGACGAACAGTTTAACGCAGTAGTAAGTAATATGGCTTTTGACTTTATGCCATCACAAGCTCTAGCAGAAACTTACCGTATAGCTAAACCTGGCGGATTAGTTTTTCTGAATCTACATCATCCGTCTTTGGTAAATTACGACATAAACAGAGAACTAAGTAAGCTAAGACGAAAAATTAGACACAAGACTGCGGCTAATTCAGAAATTAGCGAACAAAAAAAGTTAAAATTTGCAGTTTATCGCTACCACGAATACCTTAGGGATAACAACAAGCTATTTAAAACTGCAGATCAAATACGATCGCATTTTGGAGAAGGTGGCTTCAACGCATCCAGAATTGATCTTAATTCTGATGGAAACGACACATGGTGGGAAGTTGATCTAGTCAAACCGTCTACAAATAAAAACGAATCGCTGCCTCTTGCTGGAACTATTTTTGACGGTAGCGCAAGGTCAATTATTAAGTAAATAAAAAAACCCTTCTTACAAACCCAGTGACTGGAGAAATGAAGTATCTAATATACTGTCATGCGTGAATTTATAGATTATCTAAAGCCCCTTGACTATCCACTAGATAATTTGATATATTACAATTAATGAAATTGAAAACACTCTCAATTATTAGCATTATTATTACCTCTCCAAAGGGAGGTTATTTTGCGTAGTTAGAAAATTCTAAACGCAAAAAGCGCAAGCCTCCCAAACGGGAGGTTTTTTTGTGGAAAATTAATATTATGAGAAACCGAGCTGAAATACTTTTGTCTAATAAAACATTTCCAGATAATACAGCAGATAAAGCTATCCAAAATGTTGATAGATGGACAAAAACAAAATCTGGATTATCAACAAAAGAATCTATACTAAAGCAGAATCGTCCTCGCTCGCATATTTTATATGTCTCTCCGCTCGTCCAACAAACCACTGAGCCTAACACGCCAGTAAAACAATCTCAAAAAGTAAAAAGTCCAGAAACAACAAGGCTTGCAGAACTAAACCAAATTCTAGCAGATTTATCCCAGCAAAGAAAAAATAAACTAATTTCCAGAGCAGAATTCAATGCGCTTCATGCTCCACTTGTGAATGAGTTAAATGAAGTAACTCAAATGGCAGGCTATAAACCGCTTAGGTCAAAAATAAAACAGGATTAAATTTAAATCTAAAAACATAAAACAAGTTTGATAGTTGACATAGAAAACTAATCTTTGCTATAATTATTTCAATATGCAGAAATCAGGAAAGACATTTTTGTTTTTCTTTACCTTCGCTTAAGCGGAGGTTGGTTTTTGTAAAAAAAATCTAACTAGAAACGACCTCCGATACCTGCAAAAGCAGGAATTAAGCGGAGGTTTTTTTGTTGGTCGCGTTACACGCGATTGGAAAAATATGACTGAGCAATTACATGCCAATAATAAAATGGTAGGGCTTGAGGTCAGCGGATCGCTTGTTAAGGTAGAACTTTATCCGGGAAGACTATCTTCAAAAGTAGCCTGTTTGGGACCTGAAGGAACTTATACGGAAGAAGCCAGAGAAGTTTTACTAACCGGTAACGAGCAGCACAGAATGCAAAAAGATTTTCTTCAAAAAAATACGGAAGTTGTGGAAAAGGTAGATAAAGGAGAATACGACATCGGGGTTATACCGGTTGAGAACTTAATTGAGGGAGACGTTGTAGATGTTTGGAAAAAATTAGTTCAAACCAAAAACACCTCTATACTTGCCGAAGCTATTGTACCCATTCGGCATATGTTGATAGGAAGAACGAATGAGGAGATAATTACAATTTTATCTCACGAGCAAGCACTCGGTCAATCGAAGAAATTTATTGCACTAAATTATCCAAAAGCAGTATTGCAAGAAACAACAAGCACAGCTAAGGCTGTTCAAGAAATTAAAGACATGTCAAATGCAGCAGCAATTGCCAGCAGAAGAGTTGCTTTAATTCACAAAATGCCAATCCTCGCCGAAAATATAGGAGACAATCCTTATAACGCTACGCGTTTTTATCTAATTGGGAGAGGGGAAACAGAACCGACCGGAGATGACATCACGACAGCAATAATTTATCCTCAAGAAAATCGCGTAGGGATGTTAAAAGATTGTCTTACCGTCTTGGCTGGCAACAACATCAACCTTACGAATATTCGCTCATATCCTACGTCAAATCGTATGGGAGAATTCTTTTTCCTGATGTCTTTTAATGGCCACCGAAAAGATACATCTGTAATAGATGCTTTAGAAACGCTTAAGGACCCAAAAAAATACAATGCTCCGAGTAAAATAATTGGATCTTATAAAAGAGCAGAATTACCCGAAGGAACAGTGGAACCAGGAGCAATAAATGGTAATTAATTTTTAGAAGTATGTTATGCCATTAAAGGAGGTGACTTTATTATGTCTAAAGAAAGAATGAGCGTTCCTTTAAGAAAACTGATAAGCGAAACGTGTAGAACGATTGACCCTGCGAATCGCAAGGCTATAGAAGAAAGGTTACGTATGGTCAAAGAGATTGCAGGTGATGGAAAAATGAATATTTCTCACTTTCGTCAAGCTGAAGCTTTACATCAACAAGTAAATGGTGTAAAACATACCTCTTAGTAGGTATATATTCCAAATTTAGAAAAATACCATCAGATACTTAAAGATTTTTTATTATCGGTTTGATTAAATTGTGGGCCCGAGAGGAGTCGAACCTCTGACCTTTACAATGTCAATGTAACGCTCTAACCAGCTGAGCTACGAGCCCAAATTTACTCTAAATATTCTAACAAAATATACTTTCAAATACAATCTGTTGAGATCATACTGTAAACATGAGATAATTTAAATATGACAAGAGAGGAAGCCTACAAAATATTAACTAAATACCTTAAAAATCCAAACCTTATCAAGCATTGCCTTGCTTGTGAAGCTGTAATGAAAGCTTTATATAAAAGATTAAATTCTGAAGAAAAATCCTCCTTCGCTAAAGCTTCGGAGGAGAACTGGGGGATTACAGGACTACTGCATGATGCTGATTACGAATTAAGCAAGGGCCATCCGGAAAAACACGGACTTTTGCTCTTTGAGATAGAAAAAAATATCCCTGATGATATCGCTCACGCTATAAAATCTCATAACTATGAAAATACGAAAGTAAGCCCCGAAAATCTTATGGACTGGGGAATCACATGCACAGATCAGCTAACAGGTCTTATCGTTGCCTGCGCTTTAGTTCATCCTGATAAAAAGCTTGCATCCTTGTCTCCGCATTTTATTCTCAAAAGAATGAAGGAAAAATCTTTCGCAAAAGGGGCGGACAGAAAACCGATTTTTATGTGCGAGGAAAAACTCGGAATTCCGCTGGAAGAATTTGTGGAACTGAATCTAAAAGCAATGCAATCAATTAGCAAGGAGCTTGGGTTATGAGAATACTTTTGATTAAAACAGAAGACGCAACTCCACTTACCACTAACAAAAAACATGTAGAGAAAATTAAATCTCTTTCAAAAGACATTCAGGTGAACGAAGTTTCTTCTTCAAACAAAAACGAAATTGAAAAAAAACTTATAGACGCTGAGATAATCGCTGGCGCGCCCGGATCTATACCTTCAATCAAGAAAGCAAAAAAACTCAAATGGATTCAGTCGTTTTCTGCCGGTGTTGAGAAGGTCTTAACCCAAGAAGTCAAAGAATCTGATGTTATAGTAACCAATGTCTCAGGGATTCACGCGATACCTATTGCCGAACATGTTCTTGGATTTATGCTTATTTTTACAAGAAGGTTCTATGAAACATTTAAACAACAGGAGAAAAAAATCTGGAAAAAAGATAAAAAAATAACTGAGCTTAGAGAAAAAACTGTACTAGTAGTTGGGCTTGGTCATATCGGCACAGAAGTCGCGAGACTATCAAACTATCTTGGGGCTTATGTAATTGCTATCAAGCAAAATGTAAAAAATAAACCTGATTTTATATCCAAAGTTTACTCGGCAGATCAAATGGATAAAATTCTTCCAAAAGCTGATTTTGTCATCCTCTGCCTTCCTCACACCGAAAAAACTCACCATATTTTTGACAAGAAAAAATTTAAGCTAATGAAAAAATCCGCGGTAATCATAAATATAGGTAGGGGAGGATTAATAAATGAAATGGATCTATTAGAAGCTTTGGATAAAAAAATCATTGGCGGTGCCGGATTGGATGTTACAGAAGAAGAACCCCTGCCAAAAAATAGCAAGTTGTGGGAGATGGAAAATGTAGTAATCACACCTCACCATTCGGGTTGGTCGGAAAAATATATGGATAGAGCTATTGATATTTTTTGCTTGAATCTAAAAGCATATCTCAAAGGTAAACCCCTCCCAAATCTTGTTGATAAAAAAAGAGGATACTAGATGAAGAAACGCTCCCTGTTACTATGCCCGCCCGCCTATTTTTCAGTAAAATACAAAATTAACCCATGGATGAACCCCGCTGTTCCAGTAAAATCTAGTCTTGCGCAAAAACAATGGCAGAGCTTGGTTGATGCTTGCAATAATCTTTCATCTTCTGTTAATTTTATTAATCCCGCACCTAACCAACCCGACATGGTCTTTGCCGCGAACGGGTTTTTCTCAATTGGCAAAAAAGCAGTCCTTGCACGATTCAGATACAAAGAACGCCAGGGGGAAACAAAATTTTACAAAAAATGGCTCGATTATCACGGATACGAAGTGATTGATCCTAACCCAATTAAATATGAAGGAGAAGGGGACACCCTTCTGACGGGTGACATGATTCTTCAGGGATACGGATTCAGATCTGATAAAGAGTCCGCAAAAATAATTGCCGCGGCATTTCCCGATAAAAAAGTAATTCCTCTGCGTCTTGTTGATGAGCGGTTTTATCATCTGGATATTTGTTGTCTTCCGATAAACAAAAATTTGATTTATTTTTATGAAAAAACATTCGATAAAGAATCAGCAGATGCAATTAAATCACATTTTAAAAAAGCGGTTGCAATATCCGATGAAGAAGCGCTATCGTTTGCTTTAAATTCCCTAATCTTTGAGCAAACAGTTATTACCAACAAAAACGCCAATCAATTTACAGAAAGGGTCTCAAAAGACGGACTCAAAACAATAACACTCGATATGAGTGAATTTATCAAAGCAGGCGGATCAGTAAAGTGCCTTGCTAATGAAATTTGGTCTTGAAAAAAACATACAAGAATGTGGTAAGCTTAATGAATAAACCTGTATGGAAAATTACGAACAAGTTCACCTTGGTAAGAAAAAAGTATTTTTCAATAATCTACTTGGCGGAATAGCCTGGGGGATTGGAGCTACTCTTGGCGCATCTATTATTCTTTATATTTTGGGATTTGTTATATCAAAACTGGACTTCGTCCCAGTAATTGGAGATTTTGTTTTAAGAATATCTGAATTTGTCGAACAAAATTCTACCCGTTGACTAATTACAAAAATAACAAGCTAAATTAAATAAAAAAACCGAGAATCACGAAATGCGATTTATCAAACTTGAACTAACATAACAATGCCTATCTCCCCTTTTACAAAATCACTCCTACCTGATAAAATAATCTTGATGGACAAACCAAAAAATAAAGATCATAAACAAATAGGACAAGCGTTGGAATTATTTTTTACAAACGATATCGCCCCCGGTGCACCTTTTTGGCTTCCTAAAGGAATGATAATTTTTAAAGAGCTCGAAAAGTACATTCGAGAACTCACCGAAAAAGCAGGATTCCTTGAAACCTCAACGCCAATAATGGTAAAGTCCCAACTTTTTAAAGAGTCAGGTCATTGGTCAAAATTTGGTGAGCATAATATGTACAATCTTATTTTATCTGATGAGGCAGATGATACAAAACTGGTAAGCTACACCATAAAACCCATGAATTGTCCAGAGTCAACAATTATTTATAGATTTAGAACAAGGAGCTATAAAGAACTCCCATTAAGGTTTTCCGAGATAGGAAGATTACACAGGCGCGAAAAATCAGGTGAGGTCAACGGCCTTTTAAGAGTAAGACAACTAACAATGGATGACGCACATATCTACGCTACAGAGGATCAGATATTTGATGAAGTTTCAGACATACTTGATATGATGATAGATTTTTATAAAAAATTCGGATTTGAATATGAATTCAGATTTGCGACAAGACCGGATTCAAGGGCAGGAACAGATGAAATGTGGAATAAGGCAGAAAAAGACCTTGCTGGAGTACTTAAAAAGAAGGAGATTAAGGCCGGGGATAAAACAGGAGATGGTGCTTTTTACGGTCCGAAAATTGACGTCCATATCAAGGATTCTCTGGACCGTGAATGGCAGCTTGCAACCGTACAACTGGACTTTCATCAACCCGAAGCATTCAGGCTTGTTTATATCGACGACGAAGGGCAAGAAAAGCGTCCGGTAATGATCCACAGGGCAATATTTGGATCATTTGAACGCTTCATAGGAATTCTCACAGAGCACTACCAAGGATCATTTCCATTGTGGTTATCGCCAATACAAGCAACCATAATCCCTATTGCCGATCGTCATGCAGAACAGGCTAGAAAAATTAAAATGTTAATTGAACAGGAAAACATAAGGACAAGTCTTGATGATCGAAATGAAACTCTTGGAAGCAAAATTAGAGATGCCACTTTACAAAAAGTGCCCTACATAGGTATAATAGGAGACAAGGAAGTTAAAAGTTCCGAGGAAAGTATAATATCGGTTAGAGCACGAGGGGGGAAAGATCTCGGGCAGATGAAGTTTTCTGCCTTTGTAAATAAATTAAAAGAAGAAATTGATAAGAAGATTTAAAAGAAAACAAGAAAGCAAAAAGTATTATAGAGTTAATGAGCGTATTTATGCGTTGACCCTTCGTGTTCTGGACAGCTTTGGTAAGCAAATCGGAATTCTGCCTAAATTTGAAGCTCTAAAAAAGGCAAGAGAAGAAGGATTGGATCTGGTAGAGGTCGCGCCAAAGGCTATCCCGCCGGTAGCAAAAATAATAGATTTTAAGAAATTTTTGTATCAGGAGAAAAAGAAAAAGAAGGAGGAAAAAAGAAAAAGTAAAATTTCAGAAACAAAAGAGGTTAGGTTGGGACCTTTTATGAATAATCATGACCTGCAGGTTATGATTAGACGCGCGGAGAGCTTTCTAAACGACAATGATAAAGTAAGGTTGGTTGTAAAATTTGCAGGAAGACAAATTACCCACCCTGAATTCGGACACGAGATAATCCGAAAGGTCATAAATTCTCTAGGTAAAATTTCGAAGGTTGAACGGGATGCTCACCTTGAAGGAAGACAGCTTATCGCTCTTTTGACGCCGGAAAAAACAGCCAAAAACCCGCCCAAATCAACATATGAAGAAAAAAATCAAGAAATCAGTCGCCAAGAGGTTCAAAGTAACTAAAACTGGAAAAGTTCTTTTCACTCATCAGTACGGTCGTCATCTAAAAACAAAAAAATCCAAAAGCAGGCAGAGACGACACGCGGAGCCAGGACTTTTAAAGGGTAAATTCGCGAGAAAAGTTAGGCAAATGATGGGAGCAGCATGAGTCGTATTAAACGTGGGGTCGTGTCCCGCAGAAAACACAAAAAAGTATTAAAGCTCGCAAAAGGCTATTTGGCCCTAAAAAGCAGATCTGTCAGAAAAGCAAAAGAGGCAGTTCTTCACGCCGGTCAATATGCGTATCATGGCAGAAAACTTCGAAAAAGAGATTTTAGAAGTTTATGGATAACCAGAATAAGCGAAGCAGTAAAACAGGAAGGTCTATCATATAGCATTTTCATGAATCTTCTTAAAAAGGCAAATATAGAACTTGATCGAAAAATACTAAGCGATCTTGTTACAAATGACCCCTCCACATTCAAACATATCGTTGATGAAGTTAAAGTGAAAAATAACTAACTTTGTGCTATTCTAATTCTAGTGGAAGAAAAACTCATAGCAATTAAAAACTCTGCCCTTTCTATAATCCTCGATACATCTGACAAAAAAACCCTCGAGGAAATTAAGCTTCAATTCCTGGGAAGAAACGGACAGCTAACACTGGCAATTAAAGAGATCGCAAAACTTCCAAAAGAAAGACGACCAGAGATAGGAGTCCTTGCCAACGAAGTCAAAAAAGCAATTGAGCAAACTTTAGAAAATCAAAAATTAATAATCAAAAAGTTTGAATCTGAAACAAAGAAAGAACAAATAGACACAACAGCCCCGGGCATTCAGCCCAAAATTGGACATCTCCATCCAATGACTCAAGTTATATACGAAGTCGTAGACGTTTTTAAAAGCATAGGATTTCAGACTGCGGATGGACCAGAGATTGAGACAGATTATTACAACTTCGAAGCTCTAAATATTCCAAAACACCACCCAGCCCGAGACACCCAGCAAACCCTTTATCTTGACACCCAAAATAGCAAGGTAACGCCGGGAGAAGCAATCCTGCGCACCCAAACCTCCGCGATGCAAGGCAGGGTAATGGAAAAAATAAAACCGCCGATAAGAGTGATCGTTCCCGGGAAAAACTTTCGCTACGAACAGGTCGATGCCTCACATAGTTTTGAATTCTGGCAAGTTGAAGGATTCTTGGTAGACGAACAAGTCAGGCTTACCGATCTTTTTGGAACTATTGACTATGTCCTGCGAAAACTGATGGGGGAGGGAACAAAACTAAAATTTGCAACCACCAATTTTCCTTTTGTTGAGCCTGGAGTTGACACTTACATTGAATGTACTGTGTGCAAAGGTAAAGCCCGCCTGCCGAACGGGCAGGGATGTAGTTTTTGCAAACAAAGCGGTTGGAGCGAAATCATGCCAGCAGGAATGATCCACCCATATGTTTTAAGCGCCGCTGGATATAATCCCAAAGAACTATCCGGTTTTGCTTTTGCTATCGGTCTATCTAGATTGGTAACACTTAAATACCAAATGGATGATCTTCGACTTTTGACAAACCCGGATTTGAGGATATTAGAACAATTCTGATATAACTCTTATGAAAATCAAAAATCATATTAAACATTTAGCCGTTTCAGCTGCAATTTTCAACGATAAAAACGAAATACTGCTATCAAAGAGGAATGAACCAAGATGGTCTCATTCTCACGGCAAATGGCAATTCCCTGGAGGAGGAATAGAGTTTGGCGAACATCCTGAGCAAACTGTTATCCGAGAAGTATTAGAAGAGGTTGGAGTAAAAATAAAACTTTTAACAAAAAACCCATTAATTCAATCTGTTATTTTCAAGAAAGAGAATGTCCATGTTGTGCTTTTAGTATATCCATCCTTATACATATCTGGAAGAATAAACATAAAAAATGACCCTTATACCGCAGAAGCAAGGTGGTTTAAGCCTCGTGAAATCGATTCCATATTTTCCATGCCTGAGGTGAAAAATGTAATTAAAAGTTCACAAAAATACTTGATATTTGATATTTGATATTTGATATTTGATATGTTAGCACCACTTTCTTGGCTCAAAGATTACGTAGACACAACTCTAGCGCCTTATGAATTAGGAGAACGGCTTACCGAGGTCGGACTTGGTACGGAAAAGATTATCAAAACAGATGACGATACCATATTTGAATTTGAAATTACCCCGAATCGTCCAGATCTATTATCTATCTTAGGAATAGCCAGAGAAATTGCCGCTGTTGAAGGAAAAAAAATAAAACTTCCCAAACTTCCTAACTTCCCTAATCCCAAAAAAACCCTGCGTTTTGAGATAAAAACAGACAAAACGATAAATCCTCGCTTCACCGGAATTATTATTGACGGAATCAATGTAAAAGATTCTCCAAAATGGCTGCAAGAAAGGCTTATTAAAATCAACCAGCGACCGATAAATAATATTGTAGATATAACAAATTATGTCATGTTTGAATTGGGAAATCCTATCCATGCGTTTGATTACGACAAAATAAAAGATCACGTAATGATAGTTGAGAAAGCAAAAGGCACAGAATTATTTAAAAGCGTTGATGGGATTTCATATCATTTGCCAAAAGATGCGGTAATAATAAAGGACAACGAAAGAATAATTGATCTTTGTGGAATTAAGGGAGGATTTAATAGCGGCACTTTTGAGGATACAAAAACAATTTTTATAAGAGTTCCTGTTGAGGATCCTATTCTGATAAGAAAAGCTTCCCAAGCGCTAAATCTTCGCTCGGAAGCTTCAAGTATTTTTGAAAGGGGAGTAAATGCGGGAGGCACAATAGATACTCTCAAAAGATGCGTTGATTTGGTCCTTGAGACTGCAGGCGGAGAAATCGCAAGCAATCTTTATGATCTTAAAATATCTGACTTCTCGCCGTGGAATGTAAACCTTAATATTGAAAGGTTAAACAAAATTCTAGGAATTGAAATTCCAAAAAACAAAGTGATAGACATCCTTGATTCTTTAAATTTATCACCGGTCATTACCAAGGGATTTATCGAATGTACCATACCTACTTATAGAAACGATCTAAAAACTGAAGAAGATCTTATAGAAGAAGTCGCGAGGATATACGGCTATAATAATTTTCCCAAAACAATTCCGACTGGTGAAATACCCATAATACTAGTTCCTTATTTTAAAGACTACAAAATTGAGGAAAAAGCAAAAAATATTTTAATTGCTGCAGGGTTTTCAGAAATCTATACTTATAGCCTGATGAGTGAAAGTGATCTTGAAAACGCCCACATCAAACCCGAGCGGGTTCTAAGAGTCGATAATCCTGTCAGCAGAGAATTCGAGTATCTCAGGCCAACGCTCAAAATCAACCTTCTAAAGGCTTTCAGCCAAAACAAGCCAAATTTCAAAGAAATTAATCTTTTTGAACTGGGAAAAGTTTACCTTGGAAAAAATCTAGACGAAACGCAAGAAGTATACTTCTTGTCAGGAATTTCAAATGTAAAAAATTTTTATGAGGTTAAAGGAATTATTGAGAGACTCTTTCTATATTTGGGAATCAAAGAGGATCCGACAAAATATATCGAAGGTATAGACGACGGGGTATTTTTTGAAATCAATTTCTCTGAAATTCTGAAAAAAGTAAATCTAGAAAAAATATTCATTCCTCTCCCAAAATATCCGCCTGTATTAGAAGACCTAGCGATTGTAGCATCTGATGATGTTAAAACAGGGGATTTGATAAACGAAATAAAAAATCAATCTTCGCTTATTCACATAGTCTCGCTTTTGGATCAATACGAAGAAACCCGAACATTCCACATAGTT
Source organism: Candidatus Levybacteria bacterium RIFCSPHIGHO2_01_FULL_38_26 (assembly GCA_001782075.1). Lineage (GTDB taxonomy): Bacteria > Patescibacteriota > Microgenomatia > Levybacterales > UBA12049 > 2-01-FULL-38-26. The sequence goes on along the minus strand of MFNO01000038.1, from coordinate 7,583 downwards.
TACCAACATCGCGAAAGAAACCTGACTACAGATGACGTCTCTAAAATCCGCGAAAAAATCCTAAAAACGCTTGGTGAAAAATTTAAGGCAAGATTAAAACAGCCCTCTACGGCGTAGGGGTTGGAGTGAGGGTCGGCGTTGGAGATGCCGTCGGAGTAACTGCTGATGTTGGACTAGGTGTTGGAGTCGGGGTAGGCTGGTCGTATTTGTGATCCGAAGTTTCTGTTGGCGGATGATATTTATCGTCACCCTGGTAATTGCCGCTTAGCCACTGATTGATTCCCTCTTGCCAGCGATTTACACCGTCCCATGACACAGCATCGCTTTCATTAAATATGATATAATCTTTTGTATCATAGTCGTTTCTGTTTATTTCCTCTTGGTTTGCTAGTTTGCCGTTTTGGTGTTTGGAAAGTCTCAATGTTTTATAAATAGGACCACGACTGGTTGGCTCTGTTCCTTTGACAAAATACTCTGCCCTTGTTGGCTGTCCATCAACCGGAAGACCTCCTCCCAAAGAATCTACAGTAACCGCAACAACTCCCTCGGGTTTTGCCAACACATCATCTGGTTTGTCCGCAAGAACAATTCTCATAATTCTATTCCAAATTGGGGACGCTCCTGTTACTCCAGATGCAATTGCTTCATTCATAGGGGTATTGTCATTGTTCCCAACCCACACTCCCACTGCATATGAAGGCGTGTAGCCAACAGTCCAGTTGTCTCTTTTTTTATCAGTCGTACCTGTCTTTACAGAAACAGTTTTACCAGGCACTACAAGCCAGGAATTCGGGCCAAAAGCAGCTGTGCGAGCTACATTATCCAAAAGAATATGGGAAATAAGAAAACTGATCTCTTCCGGCAAAACTCTTCTCCCTTCGGTTTCTTTTCGCTCAAACAATGCTTTTCCTTTTGAATCGGTTACCTTAAGAATCGCGACTGGATCTTGCCGGATTCCACCATTGGCAAATACTCCGTACGCAGTTGTAATATTAAGAAGCGACGTCTCCCTTCCTCCCAGGACAAGTGACAAACCAACATCACTAAGGCTATCTCTTGTAGGCTGCCAATTCGCGATTCCCATATCATACGCTGTCTGCATAACATCCCTAATTCCGACCCTAGCCAACATCTTTACAGCCGCTATATTAATTGAGTTCCCCAAGGCAAACCGCAACTGGATTGGACCATTATACTTTCCATCATAATTAACAGGTGTATAAATAGGATTTTGGGTATCGTTTGTTGGAAAATCTGTTTTTACATCCATCACCACGGTAGAGGGTGTGTATCCCTTGCCAAAAGCAGTTGCATACATGATTGGCTTAAGAGATGACCCTGGCTGTCTATTTGCAAGGGCGGTGTTGAAATTTCCATCGTTTTCCGTATCAAAATAATCTTTGCTTCCAACCATCGCGAGAATTTCTCCGCTCTTAGGATTAATCACTACAGCCGCTCCATTCCCAACGTTAAATCCCTTTAACTTGTCTATCTCTTCTTTTACAATTTTCTCAGCTTCTTTTTGAATAGAATAATCCAGGCTAGTGGTAACCTGAAGACCCCCATTCGCCACTACTTCTTCTCCAAACTGATCTGCCAAAACCTCTCTAACATACATAACAAAATGCGCGGCCTTTATTGTCTTGTCTTCCGTGGAAAATTTGTAGTTTTTGATTTTTTCATACGCCTTCTCTTTCTCTCCTTCGGAAATATATTTTTCCCTTACCATTTGTTTTAAGACATCATTGGTTCTGTCAATATAAAATTTATTCCCCGAAAAAGGCGAGTAGGCAGTTGGTCTTTGCGGAAGACCAGCCAAAAAAGCGCTCTCAGCCAAATCCAGCTCTTTAACCTCTTTTCCAAAGTAAGACTGTGCTGCCGCCTCAACTCCTACATTTGCACCGCCATAAGAAACATCGTTAAGATACATTTCCAAAATCTGATCTTTGTTGTATCTGCTTTCTACCTGAAGGGCGAGAATTAGCTCTTTTATTTTACGCGGAATTGTTTGCTCAGGAGTCAAAAGCACGTTTTTAACAAGCTGCTGTGTTATGGTAGAACCTCCTGTAAGCCTCCTGTACAAGACCATATCTCTTGCTGCGCGTACGTAGCCAGTAATTGAAAATCCTTGATTCCTGTAAAAATCCTTGTCCTCGATAGCTATCGTAGACTGCTTTAAATAATCAGGTATGTCGGAAAGCTCAACATAAGTTCTATTCTGGTTTTGATAGACGGAGTAGAGAAGCTCTCCTTTTTTGTCATAAATTCTTGTGGACTGTGCTAGCGGGGCGTCTATAAGCTTACCAGGCGTAGGTAAAGACCTGCCATACCAAACGAAAAGAAATGAAACTCCAATTATAAGAGCAATCAGTCCGAAAAAAGCAAATCTCGCAATATTGCTCAAAAGAAAAATACGAGAGTACCTGGAGAGCCGTCGTCTCCTTCTGCTTTTAAGCCTACCAAAATCCCTCATCCTAAGAAATTATACTAAATTTACCTAACTTTTTAAATATGCTATACTTTGCCTGTGGATAGAATTGAAGAACTGTTAACAAGAGGCGTTGACAAGATTTATCCCTCAAAAGAGGAGCTTGAAAAAGTTTTAAGGAGCGGAAAAAAGCTAAAGTTATACCAAGGTTTTGATCCTACAGGAACACAGCTTCACATAGGGCACATGGTCGGTCTTCGAAAGTTAAAACAATGGCAGGATTTGGGACATCACGTCATATTTTTGATTGGGGATGGTACAGGCCAAGCAGGGGATCCTTCCGGGAAAACAAGAGCAAGGGATAAATTCCTTACACGAGAGGAGCTTCGGAAAAATGCAGTTGATTACATAAAACAGGCAGGAAAAATTGTGCGGTTTGAGGAGAAAAATCCAGTTGAGATATTATTTAATGGCGATTGGCTCAACAAGCTTAAACTAGTAGATATTCTAAACATCTTGGGTCATTTTTCATGGCAACAACTTTCAGAACGCGACCTTTTTCAGGAACGAGCTAAAAGACAAGAAGAGGTAAATATGCGAGAGTTTATTTACCCTATCCTTCAGGCTTACGATTCTGTGGCTATGGAGATAGATCTGGAACTAGGCGCAACAGATCAAACATTTAATATGCTGGCTGGCAGAACATTAATAAAAGCTATGAAAGACAAAAACAAATTTGTTATGACAACTCCGCTTCTTACAGATTCACAAGGTCAGAAAATCGGAAAAACTGAAGGAAATGTAATAGCCCTAAATGAAAAGACTGAAAATCTGTACGCAAAAATAATGTCGCTACCAGATAATTTCATATTGAAAGGATTTGAATATCTAACAGATGTCCCAATAAAAGAGATAGAAAACATGAAAAAAGATATTAATCACGGATCAAATCCTGTTGCATACAAGAAGAAACTAGCGTTTGAGATTGTAAAACAGCTAGGGAATCCGCAAAATGCACAACAAGCTGCAGTTAATTTTGAAAAAACTGTCCAGAAACAAGAAATGCCTGAAAATATCCCAATATACAGATATCATGGTGCTGACAAAGAAAATATAATTGATCTTTTAGTTAAATCGAAATTTATAGAAAGTAAATCCGAAGCAAAAAGACTGATCGAACAAAAAGGAGTGTCTATTGACGATCAAATAGTCACTGACTCAGGTTTACAAGTTGCAATAAAAAATGATATGATAATAAGAGTTGGAAAAAGAAGATTTGTAAAAATAAAACTATCTCCTTAGGTACAAAGGTTAATTCATCCCAGGGGTGGCAAGGGGAAAATATGGATTTAGTTAGAAAAAAATCCTGGATTATAAAAGCAATTGTATTAATATCTGCGGCCGCATTGATCGCAACTTCATTTTTGCCTTTTCTAATGCTTCTCTAGATTATGGATCTGAAAACTCCGATCAAAGAGGCCGGGAGCATCTACAAAAAATATGCTGGCCGACTGGAAAAACTTGGAATCAATAACTTAGAAGACTTTCTTTATCATGTTCCATTTCGTTACGAAGACTTTTCGATAATATCAAAAATTGGAGAAGCTCAGGCAGGAGAAACAGTCACCATTCAGGGAACAGTTATTGAAATTAAAAACGAATACACGAAAAGGTGGAAACGCCTGCAAAAAGCAAAAGTAGCCGATGAGACTGGAACTCTTGATATCATTTGGTTTAATCAGCCTTATCTGATAAATGTGATTAGAAAAGGCGATAAAATTTCTCTCTCAGGCAAAGTTGATTGGTATTTGCACAAACTTCTGATGCAGACTCCTGAGTTTGAAATAATTACAAACGGCCAAAATACCATCCATACTGGAAGATTAATTCCTGTTTATCCCGAAACCAGAGGCGTCTCTTCCAAATGGTTACGTCGTCAAATATACAAAACGATTAAAGAAGATAAACAAAATTTGATCGAGTATTTTCCTGACTCAATTATAGAAAACAATGACTTAATGGGATTAAGAGATTCAATCGAACAGGTTCATTTTCCAAAAACTATCAGTGATGCCAGAAAAGCAAAGCATAGACTAACTTTTGACGAGTTATTTTTTCTCAACCTGTCCTCAATTCAAAGAAGAAGCTTGTGGGGAAAAAATCTAAAAAGCAATCCATTTTCGATCGCAAAATTCAAAAAAAATATTGAAGAGTTTTGGGCAAAGCTACCATTTACTTTGACTTCTGCCCAACAAAAAGCAGTAAGAGAAATCTTTGCCGACCTTGCAGGTAAAAAACCAATGAACAGGCTTTTGGAAGGAGACGTAGGAAGCGGCAAAACAGTTGTATCGGCAATTGCCATGTATCTGGCTCATTTAAACGGATTTCAATCTGTTCTTATGGCACCAACAGAGATACTGGCACACCAACATTTTAATACAATTTCAAATCTTCTATCGCCGTTTGAAGTTAAAGTTGGTTTAGCAACAGGATCAAAAAAAACCAAAGGCAACCATATCCTTATTGGCACTCATGCCGTATTATCCAAAAATATTCAGTTTGACAAATTAGGTCTCGTAGTGATTGATGAACAACAAAGATTCGGAGTGGAGCAAAGAGGGATTATAAAACAAAAGGGCAAGAATCCTCATCTTCTCACCATGACAGCCACTCCAATCCCAAGAACAGTAGCTCTAACCATATATGGAGATTTAGATTTGTCTTACCTTGATGAAATGCCCAAAGGCAGAAAAATAATCAAAACCTGGCTTGTCCCAAAGGAGAAAAGAAACTCTGCTTACCGATGGATTGAAGATCAAATTAGAAAAACAGACGCCCAGGTTTTTGTTATTTGCCCTTTTATAGAAGAGTCAGAAAATATGCAGACTGTAAAAGCAGCAACAAATGAATTTCAAAATCTAAAAAAAATATTTGACGGCAACAAACTCGGTCTTTTGCACGGTAAATTGAAATCAAAAGAAAAAAATGATGTACTGTCGCGCTTTAAAGAAGGGGAAACAGATATTTTGGTTGCCACCCCGGTTGTTGAGGTAGGAATAGATATTCCAAACGCATCAATAATACTTATTGAAGCCGCGGATAGATTTGGACTAGCTCAACTTCATCAATTAAGAGGAAGGGTGGGCAGGGGAGACAAACAATCATATTGCCTTCTGTTTACAGAATCAAAAGGAGAATTGACAAGACAAAGGCTAAAGGCGCTTGAAACCATCCGCTCAGGAGCAGAGCTTGCAGAGTTGGATCTAAAACTTCGAGGACCAGGAGATTTATACGGCACAATGCAACACGGACTTCAAACGCTTAAAATCGCAAGCTTTTCGGACTTTGAATTGATAGAAAAGACCAAAAAAGAAGCAGAAGCAATATTTCCAAAACTCAAAGACTATCCCCGTCTTCAGGAAAAACTAAAATCCATTGCCGGGGGAAACATTTCGCCAGATTGATTTGGGATTTTTAAACTGCTATAATTATTGCTAATCATGCCGCAAGAGCCGAAAAAACGACATTCAAGACAAAGAAAAGGCAAAAGAAGAGCAAGTATATTTTTAAAAGCTCCGCTTGGAGTTTTGTGCCCTAATTGCGGACATGTAACAATACCTCATATAATCTGCAAAAATTGCGGCTATTATAAAGAACGACAAGTCCTTGTGCTTAAAAAAGAAAACAAGAAAGATGAAAAATCTGCATCAAAATGAAGACTGCCCTAGACCCTCGGCATCAAAAAAGACAGAAATTGATCGAAGATCTATTCAAAATAGAATTTCACAAGCAGGCAGTAAATTCGCAAACAAAAGAAATTCTTGAAAAAAAAGACTTTATTGATAAAAAAATTGCTAAGGCGGCACCTCAATACCCAATTGACAAGATAAACAAAATAGATTTGGCTATACTTCGGCTTGCTTTTTTTGAACTGCTGATTGAGAAAAAAGAACCGCCAAAGGTTATTGTCGATGAAGCAATAGAGCTTGCCAAGGAATACGGAGGATCAACAAGTCCTTCGTTTGTCAACGGTGCTCTTGCCACTTTGAAATTATATAAATAAACCTATGACAAATCTTCCAAAATTTCGAAATGCCAAACTGTTTCAACAAGCTTTTACTCATAGATCGTATCTAAATGAAGTAAAAGAAAAAACTCCATCAAACGAAAGATTGGAATTTTTGGGAGACAGCATACTCTCTTTTATAGTTTCAACTTCTCTTTTCAATAGATACAAAGAGTTCAACGAAGGCTCTCTGACAAACCTTCGCTCTCTTCTTGTCAACACAAAAACACTTTCAAAAATCGCGCAAGAACTTAACTTTGGAGATCTTTTAATGCTCTCAAAAGGCGAGGAGGAATCTAAAGGAAGACAAAATCCTACTCTTTTGGCAAATTGTTTCGAGGCTTACGTTGGCGCTTTGTTTATTGACCAAGGCATTGAGGAATCATCAAAATTCATAAATTCAGTGCTCCTGTCCAAAGTAGATGAGATTATACAAAAAGAAACGCTCAAGGATCCAAAGAGCATACTGCAGGAAATTGTCCAGGCAAAGAAACAAAAATCTCCGATTTACAAAGTGGTTGAAGAATCTGGTCCTGCACATGATAAATTGTTTACTGTGGGAGCATTCGTTGGCGAGAACATGGTTGGGAAGGGAACTGGCCGTTCCAAACAAATTGCCGAGGAAAACGCTGCGAAAGTTGCCCTCTCAAAACTCCAGTCATAAATTAGATATTGAGAGAAATCATAAATAATGATACAATTGTGCTATGGCTGTTGCGATTAAACTCACAAAAATTGGCAGAAAAGGAGAGGCAAAGTATCGTGTTGTGGTAGCTGAAAAAAGAAGCAGGCGCGACACAAAACCGGTTGAAACACTTGGTTGGTTGATAAAGACCGTAAAGGGACCAAAAATTGAAGTAGATAAAGAGAGATACAAATATTGGAGGGGTCAAGGAGCGCAACCAACTCCCACCGTATACAAGTTGCTTAAATAAAATAGATTAATATGAAAAAAACCTTGTCTTACATACTTTCAGCAATTGTTGAGTCCCCCGACAAAGTAGATGTCAATCAGCAGGAAGAAGACGGTATGATAAATTTCACAATAAAAGTAGCTGATAACGACATGGGAAAAGTCATAGGAAAAAA
>MFNO01000037.1 GCA_001782075.1 Candidatus Levybacteria bacterium RIFCSPHIGHO2_01_FULL_38_26 | reverse complement strand
AAGCAATCGGAGAAAACCCTGCTGTTAGAGTAACTTCCGTAAAAACTTCTAGATCGGTTACTGAGACAGATGTCCAAAAAGTCCTCAGAGGAGAAACCGTGCTTTTTGAGAAAAGATAAATGAGCGGGTTACCGTAATCAGCTCGGACCTACCTGCCCGCCAGTCGCTAGCGTTCCAGGCGCTTGCAGGCGGGTTTGAGCACGATGACTCGAAGATTTTAAAGACTATCTCAAAAGTATCAATTTCTTTATGGCTTCATCAACTTTTGGATAATTGGTTAATTTCATGGCTTAAGTATACCAAGAAGTGGTAAAATAAGCATACCAAATGATCCTTGTGTCCTCAGAGGCGAGCCTCGCTTTTTTTGTGAAACAAAAAAGAGCGGGTGATGGGAATCGAACCCACAATCTCTTCCTTGGGAAGGAAGCATTTTACCACTAAACCACACCCGCGTGTATAATGTACATTATACAACACGGACTAATTTGCTACATAAGCCTATTCCGTCTACTACTTTTACCTTGGAATCGTGAGTTTGTTGCCGGAAAATATCAGGTCTGGATTCGCCAGATTGTTTGCCTTTGCAATTTCAACCCACTTGAATCCATCACTATATGCCCTTACTGATATATCCCACAGATTATCTCCAGAAACAACAGTATATTCGTTACCCTTGATCTCGTTTGCTACTGGTGCTGATGCTGGTGTTGGTGTTGTAGTCGGTTGTACGACTGTAACTATTTTTGGTTCAACATCTGGGATCGTAAGTTTAGCTCCCACTTCCAAAATATTTGGGTTTTCTAGCTTGTTTGCGCTTGCAATATCTACCCAATTATATCCCGACTTGTACATTTTCTCAGAAATAGTCCAAAGGTCATCGCCAGCCACAACTGTATATGTTTTTTGCCCAGCTTCTGTTCCATCTGCTGCTTCGTCTGAAGTCTGATCTGTTACAGAACTTGTGTCTTGAGATTGTCTATTTATTAATGAGAAAATAATAAACCCAATTACGCCAACAACTATCATGCCTAGTATCAAACTGGTATATGATTCACCCCACCAGCTTCTTTTTGTTTCCTCTTCTAATTTGACAGCTTTTTCTCTTGCCATTTTCCTCCTTCCTAGGCAGTATTGCGGGACCGACGAGACTCGAACTCGCGACCTCTTCCGTGACAGGGAAGCGCTCTAGCCAACTGAGCTACGGTCCCACTGGAATTTTCACCCTATCCTAACAAATTATTGGCACAGAGTCAACACTTCGATAAAGCTCAACGTTGATGTTGAGCCTTGCCGAAATATCAATGCTCTGGTATGCTTTTTTTGTCTATGAGTAATCTTCAGATAGCCAAGATCCTAAGACAAGTCGCAGCCTCTTATGCAATAAAAAACGAAGCGAAATATAGGTTTCAAATAATTGCATACCAAAGAGCGGCAGATGCTATTGAAGGATCAAATCTTGAAATAGAAGAGCTTTTTAAAGAAAATAAATTGGAGTTTTTACCCGGAGTTGGACCATCCATTCGCGCTCATTTGGAAGATTTGCTTACAAAGGGAAAAGTAAAGCATTTTGAGTGGGTAATGTTTGGAGTTCCCAAATCTGTATATCCGCTTCTTGATGTGCCGACATTTGGTCCCAAGAAAGCCTATAGACTTGTAAAAGAATTTTCCTTGCAAGACCCAAAAAGCGTTATCAGCGACATCGAAAAACTAGCCAAACAAGGCAAAATTGCTAAGCTAGAAGGATTTGGCGAAAAATCACAAGAAGACATTCTCAGGGCTATTTCTGAATTTAGACTCGGAATAGGCAAAACAAGCAGAATGGTGCTTCCTTATGCTTTTGAAGCTGCAGAGAAACTAGTTGGTTACCTTAAAGCCTCACAGCATGTCGTAAAGGCTGTTCCTCTTGGAAGCCTTCGCAGAATGATGTCAACGGTTGGAGATATAGATATTGCGGTTGCGACCAACAAACCAAAAGATGTAATAAGCCACTTTGTTTCGTATCCATACAAAGAGAGAATTATAGAAAAAGGTGAAGCAACTGCATCGATTTTGGTCTCTGGCGGAAGACAAATAGATCTTATGACTCAAGCGCCGCAGGGATTTGGATCTTTGCTTCAGCATTTCACAGGAAGCAAGAATCACAATATTCATCTTAGAGAATATGCTCTTTCAAAAGGTCTTTCTTTGTCTGAGTATGGGATTAAGAAAAAGACAAAAAGCGGGAAGTCGACCATGGTACAAGTTCCAACCGAAGAGGAGTTTTATCAAAAACTGAATATGACTTGGATTCCTCCTGAGCTTCGAGAAGATAAGGGTGAGATTGAGCTCGCAATCTCACACAAACTTCCAAAACTCGTTGAACAAACAGACATAAAGGGTGATCTTCATATTCATTCCAGCTTTGCTATCGACCCAAGCCATGATCTTGGCAAGAATTCTATAGAAGAAATGGTTTCACAGGCAAAAAAATTAAAATACGAATACATAGGCTTATCCGAACATAATCCAAGCATTTCCAAACATAATTCCGGTCAAATATATTCATTAATAGCAAGGCGAAATGAAAATATTGAACAAATTAAATCGAGTACTAAAAATATTCGAATATTTAAATTGCTTGAAATTGATATTTTATCAAATGGTAAACTCGCTGTTGATCATAAATCTTTGAGCATCCTGGATGGTGCAATTGTGTCTATTCATAGTTCTTTTGCAATGAGCAGAGATAAGATGACCAAGCGAGTTATTCACGGACTTTCCCACCCCAAAGCAAAAATACTCGCCCACCCCACAGGAAGACTTATAAATCAGAGGGTTGGATACGAGCTGGATTTCGATAAAATTTTTGATTTTTGTAAAAAAAATAACAAAGCACTCGAGATTAATAGCTGGCCAACAAGACTGGATTTACCAGATACATTAATTATGGAAGCAGTTAAGAACAATATAAAATTAGTCGTAAATACTGACAGCCATGCGGTGTGGCAAATGGATTTAATGAAATATGGGGTAGCTATGGCAAGAAGAGGCTGGGCAAAAAAAAATGACATTCTAAATACATTAGGCTATAATGACTTTAACGAATGGTTAAAGATGTAGTCATAAAGGAGGTGAATAGGGAATGGATTTTGGAATACTGATTATAATTGCGATAGCTGTTGTTGCTGTCTTGTATGTATGGTCCACATATAACAGTCTTGCAACTGGAAGAGTACGTATAAAAGAAGCGTTTTCAGGAATAGACGTGCAACTGAAGAGGCGGGTGGATTTGGTGCCAAATCTTGTTGAGTCAGTCAAAGGCTACGCAAAACACGAGAGAGAAGTTTTGGAAAAAGTTACTCAAGCGCGTGCTTCGCTCATGAAAGCCGCAACTCCGCACGAAAAAGCGGAGTCAGACAATATGCTCACGTCAGCTTTGAAGACTTTGTTTGCGGTCTCTGAAAACTATCCTGATCTTAAAGCTAGCGGTAATTTTTTAGAGCTGCAGAAAGAACTATCGGATGTTGAAGCAAAAATAGCCTATTCCAGGCAATTTTACAACTCAAACGTCAGGGATTACAATGCAACTCTGGCAAACTTTCCAAGCGGTCAAATCGGCAGGCTATTCGGCTTTAAAAACGAAGAGTTTTTCGAGGCTGATGAAGGTGATAGAAAAGCTGTAAAGGTGGCTTTTTAATATGTCCATCTACTCTCAAATTGACTCCAATAAATTTAAGTCTTGGTTGGTTATCGTATTATTTGTTGCTTTCATTTCTGTTTTGGTTTATGTTTTCGGACAGGCTTTAGATTATGGATTAGGAATTGCGGGAATAGCGCTAATTGTATCAGGGCTTATAAGTTTTGGCAGTTACTATTATTCCGACAAAATTGTTTTGGGAATTTCCAAAGCACATCAAGCACAAAAATCCAACTATCCGGAGCTGTTTAGAACAGTTGAAAACCTCAAGATAGCAAGCGGAATTCCCATGCCCAGAATTTACGTTATAAACGATAGCGCGCCAAATGCTTTTGCAACAGGACGTGATCCGGATCGCGCGGTTGTCTGTGTAACAACAGGTATCCTTGAAAAACTAAACAAACTTGAGCTTGAAGGAGTTATTGCTCATGAGTTATCTCATATTAGAAATTTCGACATTAGGCTAATGTCTATAGTTAGTATTTTGGTTGGCATGGTTGCCTTGTTGGCTGATATTTTTACCAGAAGTCTTTGGTTTGGACACGGAATAGGAAGACGAAGAGACGGTAGCAGTCAAGGAGTATTTTTGCTGATTGGAATAATATTAGCCGTTCTATCCCCTATTATTGCGACTCTTATTCATTTGGCAGTTTCGAGAAAAAGAGAATTTTTGGCAGATGCGTCCGGAGCACTTCTTACTCGTTATCCAGAAGGACTCGCATCCGCGCTTGAAAAAATTGCCAAAGACAAGGAGCCTCTTGAGGCTGCCAACAATGCAACAGCACATCTTTATATAGTTAACCCATTCAAGGGAAAAGAACTGCATAACTGGTTCGCCGGCCTCTTCAACACTCACCCGCCGATTGAGGAAAGAATAAAAATTCTAAGATCAATGTAAAGCTGTATTAACTCCTGTTTTGCAGTATAATACGAAAATGCTCAATTCTATAGTTGTTATCATAGGAAAAATTGTTTCATCCATAAGTTCTTCTCTTAAGTTAGGGCATGGATCGACATGGCCAGGACATATTGCTCTTAGCATTAATAAAAACTTTATTAAAGAGATTGTCAAACAAAACTCAAGCCTTAAAATTATACTTATCGCTGGTACCAATGGAAAGACTACAACCGGGAAGCTAATTCAAACTATTTTGGAACACAGCGGCAAAAAAGTATTTCAAAATGAAGCCGGAGCAAATCTTTTAAACGGAATTGCGTCAAGCATGCTACTGCATAGCAATTTACTTTGTAAAATAAATTATGATTATGGAATTTTTGAGGTCGATGAAGCTGCATTACCTCTAGCGCTTAAAGAAATCACTCCAGATTATATAATTCTTCTTAATCTTTTTAGAGACCAATTAGACAGGTACGGTGAAGTAAACACGATTGTGAAGAATTGGCAAATTGCTCTCAAAAAGCTTTCATCAAAAACAACACTTGTTTTAAATTCAGATGATCCCCAGATCGCTCATCTTAGTAATGTCACACCAATATTTTATTTTGGTCTTAACGATAAAAAATTTGAGCAGGCAAAACATCAGCATGCAGTTGATTCAACCTATTGTCCTAATTGTAAGTCAAAGCTTTATTACCATACAATTTATTATTCCCATCTTGGGGACTGGGAATGTAAAAACTGCGGTTTCAAAAGACCAAAAGACATCTTTTCTACTCCCCTGTCAACAAAACTGGATGGAGTTTATAATCAATACAATATTTTAGCAGCAACGTTAACGACAAAAATAATTGGGATTTCTCAAGATTCCATCAAGAGTGCATTGGGATCGTTTGTTCCTGCATTCGGCAGGCAGGAAGCAATTGCTATTAACGGCAGAATAGTAAAAATACTGCTTTCAAAAAATCCTACCAGCTTCAATGAATCCCTACGGGCTATAAAAAACTTAAATGCAAAAAATGTACTTTTTGTTCTCAACGACAGAATTCCAGACGGTAGAGATGTTTCGTGGATATGGGATGTGGACTTTGAGGACTACATAGACACCTTTAATATTATTTCTGTTTCGGGTGACAGAGTGTATGATATGGCAGTAAGAATTAAATATGCGTCTAAAACTCAAAACTCAAAACTCAAATCACAAAACTACAATTCAAAACTTAAAATTTATCGAAACTTGAATGACGCAATTACAAACTCTGTTAAATCAACTCCCGGGGATAAAACATTGTATATATTACCTACCTACTCGGCAATGTTGGAGGTAAGGAAAATTTTGATTGGGAAAAAGATACTATGAATTATAAATTAACTATTGGATGGTTGTATCCGGAGCTGATGAGTACATATGGAGACAGGGGCAATATTATTAGTCTTGCGAAAAGATGCGAGTGGAGAAATATAGAAGCTGAGGTAAGAAGACTTGAACTAGGATTTAAGATTGAGGATCTTAAAAAATGCGACATTCTCTTTATGGGGGGTGCGCAGGATAAGCAACAAAGTATTGTTTCCCATGATTTTAGCACTCAAAAGATAAAAACTCTAAAACGGATGATTGAAGACGGTATTCCCGGACTGTATATTTGCGGGGCTTATCAGTTTTTGGGAAAATACTACAAGGAAGCGGACGGGACAATAATTAAAGGCTTGGGAATTCTTGATTTATATACAGAAAGCCGAGGAAAAAATTTTAAAAGGCTGATCGGTAATATTATTATTGAAACAAGAATAAAAAAACTTGTAGGGTTTGAAAACCACGGAGGCAGAACTTATCTTGGAAAAAATATAAAGCCTTTAGGAACTATCGTAAAAGGTTTTGGAAATAACGGAGACGATAAAACAGAAGGAGCTATGTACAAAAACAGCTTTGGAAGCTATCTGCATGGTCCAATTTTGCCTAAAAATCCTCATTTTGCCGATCTCTTAATCCAATTATCCTTGAAAAAAAAGTACAAACAGCCATTCAGTCTTGCAAAACTTGAAGATACACTTGAATGGAAGGCGCACGAAGCCATTGCGAATAGACTTGGTATTGGATTATAATCAGGATCATGAGAATAGATATTTCCCGTATTTCAAAACTTGCTAATTTATCTCTTTCAGATGAGGAAAAAGGAAAATTTGAAAAACAGCTCGATGAGACAATTGAATATATAGACAAATTAAAGGAGATCGACACAATGACGGTTGATCCCACCTCCCAGGTTACAGGACTGGAGAATATTACTAGAGAAGACGAGGTAAAGCCTTCTTTACCACAGGAAAAGGTTTTATCAAATTCAAAATCAACTCACAATGGGCTATTTAAAGTAGCGGCAATTTTGGAATAATGAATTTAAACGAATTGACAATATCACAATCTCTAGTTGGGCTGAAAAAAAAAGAGTTTTCCTCTTTAGAGCTTACAAAAGCATGTCTCAGGCAAATAAAAAATCAAGAACTCAAAATAAACGCTTTTGTTAGTATTACCGAAGAAAAAGCAATCGAACAAGCAAAAAAGGCAGACCTGCTTATCTCAAAAGGAACAAATTCGCCTCTTATTGGGGTTCCAGTAAGTATAAAAGACAATTTTTGCACAAAAAACATACGAACAACTGCTTCAAGTAAAGTGCTTGATGATTTTATACCGCCCTTTAATGCTACTGTTGTAAAACTACTTGAAGAAGCAGGAATAGTCATGCTGGGCAAGACCAATTTGGATGCCTGGGCTCATGGGTCTTCAACAGAAACTTCGGACTTTGGATCTACAAAAAACCCCTGGAATACCAATTTTTTACCAGGTGGATCTTCCGGGGGAGCAGCAGCAAGCGTAGCGTCAAACGAAACTGTTTTCGCAATTGGATCAGAAACAGCTGGTTCAATTCGGCAACCGGCTTCATGGTGCGGGGTCGTTGGGCTAAAGCCAACCTATGGCAGAGTTAGCAGGTATGGTTTGATTGCAATGGTTTCATCGCTTGATTGCCCAGGTCCGATTGCCAAAAGCGTTGAAGACTGCGCCTTGGTTCTGGAAGTTTTGGCTGGAAAAGACTCTCTGGACGCAACTACCTCCGATAGAGCTGTGCCTAAATATTCAAAAAGTCTAAATAATTCTCTTGCTGGAATAAGGATTGGTGTCTCAGATGAATATTTTGATGGAGTTGACGAAGAGGTAAATGAAAAAATTCAAGAAGCAGTTAAAATATTGGAAAAACTTGGTGCCAAGATAAAAAAAGTAAAACTATTTCCACCAAAGTACGCTATTGCAGTTTATACCATTTTGCAAAGATCGGAGGTTTCCTCAAATCTCGCGCGTTACGACGGAATTAGATACGGAAAAGACAGGTCTTATTTTGGAGAGGAAGCAAAAAGAAGAATAATGCTTGGTACGTATACTCTCTCATCAGGTTACTATGATCAGTATTATAATAAAGCTCAAAAGGTAAGAACTATCATTATGAATGATTTTGACAAAGCGTTTAAAAAAGTTGATTTAATAGTCGGGCCCACAAGCCCATCTACAGCCTTGCCTATAGGCTCAAGTAAAAACCACCCCATGTTTGGCGAAATGTCAGATGCTTTGGTAGAACCATCCACGATAGCTGGACTTGCGGGAATTAATGTGCCCTGCGGTTTTTCAAAACAAAGACTTCCAATAGGACTGCAAATTTTCGGTCCACAATTCTCTGAAGAAAGAGTATTGAATGCGGCACACAAATACGAACAAACAACTGATTGGCGAAAATACAAACCGTCATTATGAGTTATAAACCTGTAATCGGGCTGGAGGTCCATGTAGAGCTAAAAACAAAATCAAAAATGTTCTGTGGTTGTTCGACAGATTA
This sequence comes from Candidatus Levybacteria bacterium RIFCSPHIGHO2_01_FULL_38_26, assembly GCA_001782075.1. Lineage (GTDB taxonomy): Bacteria > Patescibacteriota > Microgenomatia > Levybacterales > UBA12049 > 2-01-FULL-38-26. Next base: position 52,979 of record MFNO01000037.1, on the reverse strand, counting down.
TTTTGGAAAAAAACCTAATACTCATGTTTGTCCTACTTGCTTTGGACTTCCCGGTGCTTTACCTACCCCCAACAAGATTGCAATAGAGTGGTGTATAAAAATAGGACTCTCTCTAAACTGTGATATACCCTTGTTCTCAAAATTCGATAGAAAAAATTATTTTTACCCTGATTTGCCAAAAGGATATCAGATTAGTCAATACGACCTGCCTTTTGCTCACAACGGCTTTGTAAAATTAAAAACAGACGAAAATAAAACTATCAGAATAAGAAGAGTGCATATGGAGGAAGATACAGGAAAACTAATTCATGGAATAGTTAACGGAAAAAAAGCAAGCCTGATTGATTTTAACAGATCCGGTGTTCCATTGGTTGAGATTGTCACAGAGCCTGATTTTGAATCGGCAGAACAAGTAAATGAATATCTTCAAAAACTGCAACAAATAATTAGGTATTTGGAAGTATCCGATGCGGATATGGAAAAGGGACAGATGCGCCTGGAGCCTAACATTTCATTAAAAAAAAGTCATCCTGAGCAACGCGAAGAATATAGAGATTCTTCGTCCGTCATTCGACGGCCTCAGAATGACATCCCGACATATAAAGTAGAGGTTAAAAATATCAATTCATTTCGTTTTGTGGAAAAAGCAATACATTACGAGACTGAAAGACAGAGGAAAATTTTAGAAGGTGGCAAAACTCCTGTTCAAGAAACAAGAGGCTGGGACGAAAAGAGACAGATTACGTTTTCTCAAAGAATTAAGGAACAAGAAATGGATTATCGCTATTTCCCAGAAGCTGATATACCTCCATTCAGATGGACTAAATCTCAAATCTCAAGACTAAGATCTCAGATACCAGAAATGCCAGATAAAAAGCTGAAAAGGTTTAATGATGACTACAGTATGTCAGGGTATTATAGCGAGATATTAACAAGAGAGAGAAAAATGGCAGAATTCTTTGAGGAAACCGTAAAGATTGGAAAAAAATATAATATAAATGCAAAAAAAATCGCGAATACTATTATTAACAAAAAAATTGACGCAAATTCAATTCTACCCGCGGCTTTAGTTCAGTCAATTATTAAGCAATCAAAAAAAACTGTAGTAGATGAAGAAGAGCTGAAAAATATTGCGCTTGAGGTATTTAGAAAAAATCCAAAGGCAGTTGACGACTATAAAAAAGGAAAAAATCAGGTAATTGGTTTTATAATAGGAATGATGAAAAGAGAAATAAAAAAACCTGTTGAAAACAACCAGTTAAAAGAGGTAATTGAAAATCTACTAAAAATTCAGTAAAGTAAATAAGGCACGATGACCGACTTTGTCCACCTCCATAATCACAGTGAATACTCTCTTCTGGATGGTTTGTCAAAAATAGATCTTATGGTCAGACGAGCGAAAGAGCTTAATATGAAGGCCATATCTATTACAGACCATGGCAACATGTATGGGATAATTTCATTCTACAAATCATGTTTAAGAGAAGGAATAAAGCCGATTATAGGCTGCGAAATCTACATGAGCAGAAGAACTCGGTTTGATAAAGAACCAGGAATCGACAATGATTCGAATCATTTGATTCTGCTTGCAAAAAACAACACGGGTTACAAAAATCTTATGAAAATAGTATCAGTCTCCAATCTCGAGGGATATTATTACAAGCCCAGATGCGATCTGGATTTATTGAGAGAAAATCACGAAGGGTTAATTTGCCTAACATCATGCGTAAATGGATATGTATCAGAACCTCTAATTGAAAACAAAGATGAAGAAGCAATACGAAGAGCAAAAACCCTAAGTGAAATATTCGGAGAAAACAACTTTTATCTTGAAATTCAAAAACATTTAAATGTAGAAACTCAGGATATTTTAAATGAAAAACTTATTGACCTATCAAGAAAACTGGGAATTCCTCTCGTTGCGACCAACGACTGTCATTATGTCTACAATGTAGACGCTGAGGCTCAGGAAGCTTTGCTTTGCATACAAACTCAAACAACACTAGACACAAAAAATAGAAAACTTTCCATGATTTCATCTCCGGACTTTTATATAAAAAGTCAGGAGGAAATGGCAGGACTTTTTATCCAGGTGCCAGAAGCAATTGAAAATACTGGAAAAATCGCAGATATGTGTCAGGTGGAAATTCCACTTGGTAAATGGATAATGCCTTTGTTTGATGTCCCTGGTGGGAAACAGCCTCAAGAATATATAAAACTAAAAGTCAACGAAGGACTTAGTAAGAGATACAAAAAAATCACCAGCGAGATTGCAGAAAGAGCCGAATATGAATTATCAATTATTTTAAAAAAAGGCTACGAAAAGTATATTTTGATTGTTGCGGACTTTGTAAACTGGGCAAAAAATCAGGGAATCACAGTAGGGCCAGGACGCGGTTCAAATGCTGGATCCATAGTGTCTTACGCTCTTGAAATATCAGATGTTGATCCTCTGTATTTTAAACTTCCTTTCGAGAGATTTTTAAATCCTATGCGTCCATCCCCTCCTGATATTGATCTTGATTTTGCCGACAACAGAAGAGATGAGGTCATAGAGTACGTAACTAAAAAATATGGGAAAGATAAAGTTGCCCAGATTATAACGTTTGGAACTATGGAAGCACGAGGATCTGTCAGAGATACTGGACGAGTGATGGGTATGCCATACGCAGTGCCTGACAGAGTCGCAAAAATGATTCCTCCCGGATGGCAAGGACATGCGATGACAATAGAAATGGCGATAAAGCAAAATCCGGATCTAAAAACAGCCTACAATGCAGAGCCAGATACAAAAAGACTTTTAGACTTGGCAAGAAAAATCGAAGGAGTAGTTAGGCACGCTTCAACTCACGCCGCAGGAGTTGTTATTGCAGACAAACCGCTTATCGAGTATACGCCACTTCAAAAAGAATCCAATGGAGATAGAATCGTTACTCAGTACGATATGTATACTGTTGGAGAAGATGGTGTGGGACTCTTGAAAATTGATCTTTTAGGACTTCGAAATTTAACAATTATTCAAGAGGCTCTAAGATTTATCAAGGAAAATCGAAAAGAAACAATTGATCTTTCCAAAATAGAGTATGACGACGAAAAAGCGTATAAATTATTGTCATCAGGCGAAACAACCGGAATTTTCCAACTTGAATCTGCCGGAATGAGAAGGTATATAAAAGAACTAAAACCCTCTACTATATTTGATCTTCAAGCTATGGTAGCTTTATACAGACCGGGTCCAATGGCAAATATTCCCGAATTTATAAGACGAAAACACAATCCACGTCTTATCAAATACCCCTCCCCTGCGCTTTCTGATGTGCTTAAAGAGTCTTATGGCGTAATCACGTTTCAAGACGACGTGCTTCTAACGGCAATAAAAGTAGCCGGATATTCTTGGGCGGATGCCGACAAACTCAGAAAAGCGATAGGTAAAAAAATTCCATCAGAAATGAAAAAGCAACACGATAAATTCATCGAGGGGTGTACAAAAAATGGATTGGAGAAAAAAGAGGCAGAGTCGCTATGGATATTGTTCGAACCATTTGCCGGCTATGGATTTAACAAAGCTCACGCCGCCGGCTACGCCTCAATTGCGTTTCAGACTGCCTACCTTAAAGCCAATTATCCAGTCGAGTTTATGACCGCACTTCTAACAGCTGAGTCACGGGGAACAACCGGTCCCACTAAAAATGAAAAAATTGCCCTTGCCGTTGCCGAGTGCAGAAGATTAAAAATTAAGGTCCTAGCTCCTGACATAAATAGATCAAATAAAGATTTTGCTATAGAGGAAGAAAAACATATAAGATTCGGGCTGTCGGCGATAAAAAATATCGGTGAGGCGGCTATTAGAAGTATGCTGCAAGGAAGAGGAGATAAGCCTTTTAAAGATTTTGAAGATTTCCTCAATAGAGTAGACCTGGGACCTGTAAACAAGAAGACTATTGAAAGTTTGATTAAGGCAGGCGCGTTTGATACTTTTGGAAACAGAGCTCAACTTTTAATAATTTATCCAAAAATTATTCAGGATTTAAACACAAAAAGAAAACAGCGGGAAGAAGGACAAACGAGCCTCTTTGAAATCACAGAAGTAAAATCCAGTTCAAGCAATACCCCAAATAATATCGAAGACTTCACTGCTTCCGAAAAGCTTTTTTTTGAAAAAGAATTTTTGGGATTTTATTTAACCTCTCATCCTCAAATGGAAAATTTACTTCAAGTAAAATCAGTTATTACGCATGAAATCGAACTTCTATCAGATGAAAAAGAAGGCTCAAGGGTTGAAATTGGAGGAATTATTGAGTCTTTAAAAAGAATTTTCACCAAAAAAAATGGAAACGAAATGGCTTTTTTGACTATTGGTGATGAGAAGGGACTTTCAATTGAATGCATTATTTTTCCCAGAATATTTGAGCAGTTCAAAAATTTGCTAATAAAAGACTCTGTTGTAATTATCAAAGGGTCTGTGGATACCAAGAATGATAAAATAACAATTATTGCTGAAAAGATTTTAACAACCAATGGCAAAAGAAACTAGCTTTTCTACATATTGACTTGTGACTAAGATATAGCTAAAATTAAGATATGCATTCATTTGGTGCTGATGTTTTAGCAAATTTAGGACCTTTTGTATTGACTAATACATTTTTAGCAACCCTTCTCACAGATTTAATACTTGTCTTTGCTGTTTTGATATTGTTCAAAAATATTAAAATGATCCCCGGTTTTTTCCAAAACATGGTTGAGACAGTAATTGAGACGTTTTACTCGCTTACAGAAAGCATTGCTTCAAAAAGAGCCGCTGTAATCTTCCCGTATTTTATGAGTTTTTTTTTGTTTATTCTTGTCGCGAACTGGAGTAGCCTGATCCCAGGTTTTGGAAGTATTGGTTTTTATGAGCACGAACATTTTGTCCCTATCCTAAGAGGAGCAACAAGTGATCTAAATACTACTCTTGCCCTTGCATTAATTTCTGCATTCGCCACTCACATGCTTGCCATAAAAGCAACGGGAATTAAAGAATACTTGAGTAGGTATTTTTCGTTCAATCCGATTAATCTTTTTATTGGAGTCTTGGAGCTTATTTCAGAGGCGACTAAAGTCATATCTCTTTCTTTTCGTCTTTTTGGAAACATTTTTGCTGGAGAAATAGTTCTGTTGACTACAGCGGGAATATTTGCCTTTCTTTTTCCAATACCGTTTTTACTTCTCGAGATAATTGTAGGACTTGTGCAAGCTCTCGTTTTTGGAATGTTGACGATGACATTTATGGCGGTATTGACAACACCGCATCACGAGGTAAAAGAGGCAAAATCCGCCTAAATTCTAACATTTACTATTTGCCCTAAAAAAAGGGATTATTTTCTGGCGGGAAAAAGGAGGTGACATATGGAATTTAGTATATCAGGAGGACTTATTATCGCGTTAGGAGGAGTACTACCAGCCTTGGCAATTGGTCTTATTGGAGCCAAAGCAATGGAAGCTATAGGCAGAAATCCTGAAGCTTCGGGTAAAATCCTTCCAGCAATGCTTTTAGCTATGGCTTTTGCTGAAGCAATCGCCATTTATTCATTGATCCTTGCGTTCGCGGGGTAGGAATAATAAAGGAGATTTATGGAATTTATCAGTAATTTCGGATTGGACCCAATTCTTCTTGTCGCGCAGATTGTAAATTTTTTAGTAGTTCTATTTATACTACGAAAGTTTCTTTATAAACCCATACTGAAAACTCTCGAAAAGAGAAAAAATCTTATAAAAGATGGGCTGGACAAGGCGCAAGAGGCAACAATTCGTCTTGAGAAGATAGAAGAAAAAGAGAGACGAGTTCTATCAACTGCTCAAAAGCAGGCTCAGCAAATGCTTGATGAAGCAAAAAAAGAAAGCGTCGGGATTCTCAAGGACGCTGAGGACTCAACAAAAGCAAAGGTTGATAAAATGCTAAGCGACGCGCGCATGCAAATTTCAATGGAGTCAAAAGATGTTGAGAAGAAACTTACTCTTTATGTAAGTCAGCTTGCTGTTGACTTTCTTAAAAAAACCACAGAGGATCTGTTTAACAAAGAAGATCAGGAGCTTGTAATGAAAAAAGCAATTAAAAAATTAGGACAAAAAAATTAATTATGGACAAAAAACTTTTACATCAACTCGTTGAATACAGCTATAGGAGAAACGATTTGGATTTTGGAAAAGTCAATCAAATTGCAAAAATACTCAATAGTAACCGTTCGTATTTGAAAAAATATCTTAATGCTCTCAAAAAAAGGGAAAAGTCTCTAAGTATATTTATAGATACCCCGAGTAATGATTTTGGTGAGTATGAAAATGAATTAAAAAAAATATTTCCAAACAAGAAAATAGTATGGAATGTTGACCCAATGCTACTCCTTGGAATGCGAGTTGCAGAAGGAGACGATATACTGGAGATAAGCCTGATGAAATCCTTGGATAGTATAATATCAAAAGTCAAAGAAAATTATGATTAAAGACAGAAATATTATTAGTGAGCTGGAAAAAAAGCTAAGAACTTATTCGCTGGATGCAAAGACCCAAAACATTGGAATAGTTGAAAAAAATAGCGATGGCGTAGTGATTGTTTCTGGACTTTCAAAAGCAGTTATGGGCGAACAGGTAAATTTTGAAAAAGGCGGATCGGGTGTGGTGCTTGGATTAGGTGACGAATATGTCTCTATTATTTTACTCGAGTCAGGAGAAAGTATAAAAGAAGGAGATGTTGTTAAAAGAAGCGGTAAGTTGCTTGGGATAAATGCGTCAGAGGATCTGCTGGGAAGAGTAGTAAACCCGCTGGGAAACCCACTCGACGGACTGTCAAAAATAAAAAATGGCACACTGATGCCGCTTGAACGTATAGCACCAGGAGTAGTTGAACGTGAACCCGTAAACACTCCTCTTAAAACAGGAGTTAAAGCTATCGATTCTATGATTCCCATCGGAAGAGGCCAACGAGAACTTATTATAGGAGACAGGGGTCTGGGAAAGACGGCTATTGCGATTGACGCTATAATAAACCAGAGGCCAAAAACCAAAGACCAAAACCCTGTCATATGTATATATGTGGCGATTGGCCAAAAACAGAGCAGTGTTGCTCAAATTATAGCGACTTTGAAAGAACATGATTCAATAAGTTACACAGTTATAGTGGCGGCAAATGCCCATGATCCTGCATCTTTGCAGTATCTTGCTCCGTATGCCGGTACCGCTATAGCTGAATATTTTATGCAAAAAGGAAAAGACGTTCTTATTATATACGACGACCTCACAAAACACGCCTGGGCTTACAGACAGATCTCTTTAGTACTTGGGAGACCAGCGGGGCGCGAAGCATATCCTGGCGACATATTTTATCTTCACAGCAGGCTTCTTGAGAGATCAGCAAAAATGAATAAAGAATTTGGAGGTGGTTCAATTACCGCTCTTCCGATTATAGAAACTCAAGCAAATGATATTTCGGCTTATATACCTACAAATGTAATTTCCATAACTGACGGTCAGATTTATCTCCAGCCAGAACTTTTCAACATAGGAGTAAGACCGGCGATAAACGCGGGAAACTCCGTTTCAAGAGTAGGTGGGGCCGCACAGACAGCCGCGATGAAATCTGTTGCCGTAAAACTTAGACTTGAGCTTGCGCAGTACAGAGAACTGGCGGCCTTTGCCCAATTCGGCAGCGAGCTTGACCCAACCACCCTTAGCCAACTTGAAAGAGGAAAAAGGCTTTCTGAAATCTTAAAGCAGTCCCAGTACAATCCTTTGTCGGAGGCTTTTCAGATCCTTAGTATCTGGGCAGTAGTTAATGGCTATCTTGACGATATTCCAGTTGAGAAAGTTTTACAATTCGAAAAAGAATACCACGATTTTGTCAAAAAACGAGATCCGAATTCCATAACAAAACTATCAAGTGGCGAAAAACTATCCGATACGGTTGTTTCCGATTTGAAAAAAACAACTGCTCAGTTTAAAAAAATCTTTAAAGTTTAAAAAAACTATGGCAAGTTTACTGCAACTAAAAAGACGAATTATGGCTGCTCAAAATGTTTCTAAGACCACAAGGGCTATGCAGATGATTGCTGCTTCAAAGCTTAAGCGTGCTCAAATTGCAGCTCTTTCAGCAAAGACCTATTCGGAAAAACTTAGCACTATTTCTAAAAATGTAACAAAAAAAATTGCTCAAAAAAACATACATCCATATATCACGTCTGAAATGAAAAACGAAAAAACAATGTTAATAATAATTTCTCCAGATAAGGGATTGTGTGGCGGTCTGATAACAAATCTTGTTAAAGAATTTCTTGATATTCAGAAAAAAGAATATGAATATATTGTAATTGGAAAGAAAATTGAGTCCAAAATCGTACATTTTTCAAACAATCAAGTAATAGCGACTTTTGACTTTGGTACAACTATCCCTTCTTTTGAAACGGTTTTTCCTATCCTAAAGATTATAGACGAGTATTTTATCAAAAAACAAGTGTCGTTAGTTAAGGTTCTTTATAGTAGTTTTTCAAATATTTTTTCCCAAGTCCCAAAAACAGAAACTTTACTGCCGATTAGTTTTGAAGCAAATGAAAATTCTACCCCTGAAGATTATTTGTTTGAGCCAAATATCACTACCCTACTCCCCTCTCTTCTTAAACACTACCTTGAAATGTCAATTTATAGAATTCTTCTTGAGAGCTTCGCATCAGAACAGGCAAGCCGTATGATCGCAATGCAAAATGCCACAACAAATGCCAAAGAAGTTATTGAAGAACTGCGATTAGATTACAATAAATCCAGGCAGGCCAAAATTACAAACGAGATACTTGATATCTCAAATATACAAAAGGAGGAAGACAATTAATGAATAAAGAAGACAAGTCAGGGATTATTGTTCGGATTCAAGGACCTGTTGTCGATGTTTACTTTGAAGACGAGCTTCCATCAATTCATGAAGCTCTAGAAGTTGAATACGAAAACAAAAAAATTATATTGGAAGTGCAGTTTGGTATAGGAAACAATGAGGTAAAAGCTCTAGCATTTGGGTCAACCGACGGTCTCTCAAGGGGTCTAAAAGTAAAAAGAACTTACTCACCAATTAAGGTACCTGTAGGAAAGAATACTCTGGGTAGAATATTTAATGTTTTAGGTCAACCAATAGATGGCAAGAAGTTTGAAGATAAAAACGCCCTACTTCATCCGATTCACGCTTCCCCACCCCCCCTAACCGAACAGGAGACAAAACCACAGCTACTCGAAACGGGCATAAAAGTCATAGACTTAATTGCTCCATTTACAAAAGGAGGGAAAATTGCGGTATTTGGTGGAGCTGGGGTGGGAAAAACGGTAATTGTCAAAGAGCTAATTCGTAATATTGCTATGGAACACAAAGGTCATTCTGTATTTGCTGGAGTTGGAGAGAGAACTAGAGAGGGAACTGATCTTTGGCTCGAGATGCTTGAAGCAAAGGTAATGGACAAAACAGTTATGGTTTACGGACAAATGAATGAGCCGCCCGGCAACAGACTAAGAGTCGCTCTTACCGCTCTAACTATGGCTGAATATTTTAGAGATCAAAAAAACGAAGATGTTCTTTTATTCATCGACAATGTCTTTAGATTCGCTCAAGCCGGATCTGAAGTATCGGCTTTACTTGGACGTATGCCTTCTGCGGTTGGATATCAGCCTACTCTTGCTACAGAAATGGGCGGACTCCAGGAGAGGATTACCTCTACAAAAAAGGGTTCAATTACATCTGTCCAGGCAGTTTATGTCCCGGCTGATGATTATACAGATCCTGCTCCAGCTACTATTTTTGCACACCTTGATGCAACAATAACACTTGAGCGATCAATTGCAGAACAAGGAATTTACCCTGCGGTTGATCCCCTTTCTTCTTCATCTAGAATTTTAGACCCAAGAGTAGTTGGACAAGAGCATTACGATGTTGCAAGAGGAGTCCAAAAAGTCCTTCAAAGATACAAAGACCTCCAGGATATAATAGCAATTCTAGGAATTGATGAATTGTCTGATGAAGACAAGCAAATCGTTGCGCGAGCTAGAAAAATTCAAAGGTTTCTAAGCCAGCCGATGTTTGTGGCAGAAGTATTTACTGGACAGCCGGGAAAATATGTAAAAAGGGAGGAATCTGTAGCGGGATTTAGAGAGATACTGGAAGGAAAACACGACAAACTCTCCGAGCAGTCATTTTACATGGTTGGGTCTATCAATGAGGCTGTAGAAAAAGACAAGAAAATTAACAAATAATGAAATTTCATTTTGAAATAATAACTCCTGAAAAAACAGTTCTTAAAGACGACGTAGATGAGGTAATCATCCCAACAGTTAACGGCCAAATAACTATACTGCCAAACCACACGTCACTATTTACACAAGTAGAACAGGGTGAAATAAGCATGATCAACAACGGTAAAGCACAGTACTTGGCCGTAGCCGGAGGATTTTTGGAGGTGTCTAAAAATAACGTTATTCTTCTTGCGGACTATGCTGTTCGAAGCGAGGAAATTGAGGTATCAAAAGCCATTGAGGCACAAAAAAGAGCCGAGAAAGTTTTGAAAGACTCCCAGGAGAAAGTTAGCAAAAAAGACTTCGCGCTTGCCGAGAGCGAGTTTCGCCGATCCATCCTGGAGCTCAAAGTCGCAAGCAAAAGACGCAAAGTCAACCTACCCCCGGGTACCAATATTTAACTTATGGATTCCCTGTTCTATAACACTAAATGGACATACGAAAAAAATTTCGAAAAAGGTCCTGTTGGTATTTCAAAGTTAAAAAGACCTATTTTTAAAAAAATACGACCAAAATTTAAATTCTTGAATTTTGAAATAAACGTTCCCTTTGGTATCCCTGCAGGACCGCTTCTTAATTCAAAATTTATAAAAGCAGCATTTGACTTTGGGTTTTCGCTGTGTACATACAAAACTGTAAGATCCGATCATTTTCCCTGCCATCCATTCCCAAATGTCGTTTATGTTGACGCACCTGAAAAACTTGACCCTTTAAAAATCAAGAGTTTAAAACTTAAAAACAAACCAAAAGATCCAAAGCGAATCTCTATCACCAACTCGTTTGGCGTTCCATCAAAAGACCCCGAGATTTGGCAAAAAGATCTAAAACAGGCTCTAAAATACGAAACAGAAGGAAAATTGTTAATTTTAGGATTTATGGGAACAATAAAAAAAGGACAGACTCAACAGCAGTTTATTAACGACTTTGCACGAACTGCCGACCTTGCAAAGCAAACTGGAGTAAAGGCAATCGAGGTAAACCTTTCCTGTCCGAATCTGGAGAAAGAAGGACTTGTCTGTTATGATCTAAAAACGACAGAAAAGATATGTAAATCTATAAGAAAAGCGATTGGCAACGCTCCTCTTATTGTTAAAGTTGGATATTTCAATAGGGACAAAGACATAGAGGTTGTTGCAAAAATTACAAACGAATATGCCAGCGCAATAGCGGCAATCAATACAATGCAATTTTCAATAGTGGATGAAGAAGGCAAACAGGCTCTACCCGGTTCAAATAGACTCAAAAGCGGCGTCGGAGGTTATGCAATAAAATGGGCGGGGCTTGAAATGGTTTCAAAACTTAGTAAAATAAGAAGTAAAAACGGCTACAAGTTTGAGATCGTAGGAATAGGCGGAGTAACAAACGTCAATGACTATTTTGAATACAGAAAAGCGGGGGCTGAGGCTGTCCAATCTGCAACAGGAGCAATGTGGAATCCCTATCTCGCAAGTGAAATATGGAAAAAAGAAAACGTATGATAAAAAGTAAAAGAAGAATTTACCTTAGAGAGTGGATTAGATATTCAAAGTTCGCCGGTACCGAAGGGGCAAGAGAAGACAAACTTGTTGCACTGTCTTTTGATGACGGTCCTCATCCTGACAATACTCCAAGGGTCATTGAAATTCTAAAAGAAAATAGAATACGCGCGACATTTTTTTGGATTGTCGAAAATGCCATAAACTTATCATATTCCCATCCAATTATTTTTAAAAAAATACTTTCAGAAATTAAAAATAATGGATATGAAGTAGGTCTTCATGCGCCAAATGACCTTAAACCTACAATTTATTCAAGATTTTTCGGACATTTTACAAAACAGGAATTAGGAGAGGCAAAGAAAAAATTAGAAACCTTAACAAAAACAGACGTAAATCTCTATAGACCCCATTATCTTCAATTAGGATCCGGAATAATTCACGCAAATCAACTTGGAATGACAACTGTATTGGGAAACCTCCTTAAAGTTGTAAGGCCAGACGGACAAATTCGTTCACAGGTAAAAACACTTAGCCAAGCAGGAGCAGGAAACATAATAATACTTCACGACGGACAAAACAATCAGCAAGGAAAAAACCGGATATTAGATGTGCTTCCGGAGGGTGTGAGATTGTTAAAAAATAAAGGTTTAAAGCCTACTTCCGTTTCAAAAGTCCTGGAAAATTAAAATGAAATATAAAATCGGAATATTCGCTTCTAGTGCAGAAGAATTAGAATCTAAAGCTATTGACATGGCCGAACAGTTGGCTAAAGAACTTTCTATATACAATATTATCATAATAACAGGTGGATCTTCCGGAATTCCCTATCTTGTAGCAAAAAAAGCGGCAAAAAGAGGCATTGAAGTTTGGGGATATCCACCCAAGTCTACACCTAATGGTGATACCTCAATTTACAAAAAACTATTTTTTATCCCAACAAGCTTTCCTTTTGCTTCAAATTTAGATATTTCTAAAAAGTATAGAAATGTCATATCGACAGCGAATTGCGATGCTGGGATTATTATATCTGGAAGATGGGGAACACTAAATGAATTTACGAATCTCTATGACATGGGAAAAGTAATTGGAGTTCTAACAGGTACTGGAGGAATTGCAGACGAACTGCCTGCTCTTTCCAAAAAAGTATCCAAAAAGAGTAAGGCAAAAATAATACTGAGTAACTCACCAAAAAAATTAATCGATGAAGTTATTAAGGAATTGAGTAGGAGAAAAAATGACCTTTAGACAAAAACTCGAAAAAATAACAAAAAAAAACAATTCCCTTCTGTGCATTGGTCTTGATCCTGATCTCGAAAAAAATCCCAGTCCGATTTTTCCCTTCAATAAAAGCATCATCGATGCCACCAACGACCAAGTCTGCGCATACAAACCAAATATCGCCTTTTACGAAGCGCGTGGCATAGATGGTCTTAAATCGCTAAAAAAGACTATTGACTATCTAAAATCCAACTACAAAGATATTCCGATAATCCTAGATGCTAAAAGAGGTGATATTGGCAATACCGCAAAAATGTACGCAAAATCGGCTTTTGAATACTGGGGGGCTGACGCGGTAACAGTTTATCCAAATCTGGGCTTGGATTCTGTTAAACCCTTTTTGGAGTATAAAGATAAGCTTACAATACTTCTTGTCAAAACTTCAAACCCTGATTCTAAAATGTTTCAAGATTTATATGCAAATGGTGTTCCCTATTATTTAAAAATGTCAGAAATTATAAAAAAATGGAAATATGACAATATTGGTATTTTTGTTGGCGCTACGTACCCTAGCGAGCTGAAAAAAATTAGAAAAATTTTTCCTGACAAAATCTTTTTATCAGCAGGACTTGGAGCCCAAAAAGGAGATATTAAAAGGGCTGTTATGGCTGGCATTGATGAAAATGGGGAAGGAATAATGTACAATGCTAGCAGGAGCGTTCTTTTTTCATCAAATCCAAGAGAAAAAGCTCAGGAGCTTAATGAATTGATTAATAAATACAGAAATCAGTCATGAACAAAGATTTATACAAAAAAGAGACTGCAAAAACATTGCTTGAAATAAATGCTGTAACGTTCAGGTTTGATCCTCCATTTGTATTCACGAGCGGTCTAAAAAGCCCGATATACCTTGACAACAGAATCACAATGTCATATCCAAAAGAAAGAGGAAAAATTATCGGGTTCTACGTTTCGATTATCAAAAACCATATAGGGCTTGCTAATGTCGACTATATCTCTGGCACCGCGACAGCTGCCATTCCTCAAGCCGCGTTTGTATCGGACAAATTAAACCTCCCAATGGTATATGTAAGACCTTCCACTAAATCGTATGGAAAAGGCAATAAGCTCGAAGGATACTTAAAACCAGGATCAGACGTAGTCATCATAGAAGATCATATTTCAACAGCTACAAGCGTTGCGAACAACGCTCAAACTATTCGAGCTTCAGGCGGCAGAGTAAAATACTGTATTACAACTACCATCTATAATTCGAAAGAAACAAAAAAATTGCTTGAAGAAAATGGAATAACTGTATATTCCCTCACTACAGGCAAATATATTGCAGACGAAGCCTTAAGACAGGGAATAATAACCGAAAAAGAGAAAAAAAGCATTGACCTCTGGTTTCACAATCCCCACGTATGGACGAATAAGTAAAATAATGTATAATCACAGTAACCGCCGATATAGCTTAGTGGAGTGGAGTCCCGCTGAGCCGCAGCGAGCTCACTTGCGAGCGTAGCGAGACAAGCGTGGAAAAGCAGCGGCTTCTTGCCAACGTAGCTCAGTGGAAGAGCAAGTGTTTCGTAAACACTAGGCCGTGAGTTCGATTCTCACCGTTGGCTCCGATGCATATGAATAGATCAAGGCTTACTAAAAGACAGGCGAAAAAGTCGCTAGTAAATTTGTTCTGGAGTATCTTAGGGATAATCGCAGTGATTTTTCTTTTGGTTAAATTTGGAATCCCCCTTCTGGTTAACTTCAGCCTTTTTATATCGGGTTCCAGAGCAAACCAGGAGTCAAAAAACACGAATCAAACTACATTTATCCCTGCTCCTATATTTACCACCCAAGATATGGCAACAAATAGCGCCACCACCACGATAAAAGGATCAACTCTGGCTAAAAATACAGTTGTTGTTTACGTAAACGGGAATATTGCCGATAAGATTTCAGCAGGTGAGGATGGAAATTTCTCCTCAGAAATTGCCCTTTCAAGAGATGAGAATATTGTTAAAGCCAAAGCAGTTAATCCCGAAGGTAAAGAAAGTGAATTTTCCCAAAATTTAATAATTGTTTTCAAAAGTACTCCTCCAACCCTTGAGGTATCCAGTCCATCAAACAATGACTCCTATTCAAAAGACCAAAACATAGCTGAAGTTAAGGGAAAAACAGATCCTCAGGTAAGAGTAACAATAAACGGTTTTTGGGCGGTAATAGATGAGGAAAACAACTTTTCATACAATTTGATGTTAAAAGAAGGATTGAACGAAATAAAAATAGAGGCTGCTGACCGAGCTGGAAACAAAACAGAAAAAAAACTTTCAGTTACTTACTCTCCCTAATTCCTATCAGAATCCACATCCACTCCATAACAAAAGGATAAGAAAGACTATTAATGAAAAGAGCATTGACAAAAAGTCCTACAATTGAGGCAACAACAGCCACAGATATCATCCTTTGGTATCTATTATTCTGCACACTGGAATGATTTTTTATAACCCTAAACCAGATATACAAATAGGAAGCAAACCCAATAATCCCAGTTGTTGCCAAAACAAATAAGAGGCTATTATCAGTCCCCGCACCAGAATGGCTAGTTCGCAAACTGTCACCGTCGAGAAATCCATATCTATACTGAGCATATCTGTATGCGTTAAATCCAACGCCAAAAATTGGATTATCTTTAAATATTGTTACGGCGTTGTCTAAATACTCAAATCTTGAAACTAATGACGCAGTTCTTAACAGCCTGACACCCTCTCCACCAAAGTCTTTTGGGATAAATACTATTCCCAAAATAAAAATAGCAAACAAAATAACAATATGTTTTTTCTTACCAAGCAAAAACAGCAGCACCAGTACGCTTGTGATAGCCATCAGATAACCGCTTCTTGAGTAGGTCAGAAGCAAAGCAGTGAAGGCCAAGACAGATAATAAAACTAGTGCTAATCGGATTTTTTTGCTTTTTTCTAATTTGAAAAATAATATTGATAGAACAAGAGTCAAAAACAATGAAATAATAGATGCAGCAAAATTTGGATCCAGAAAGCTTGAAAATAACCGATAGAGATGCTCGTCCCAACCTAAGTAGTACAAGTTACCAAGATTAGAGTATAAAAAATACTGAACAAAACCTCCCAATATAACTAAAGCACCAGAAACTATCATCAAATAGATAATTTTTTTTCTAAAATCATGACCAAATGAGCTTACTACAAAATACAAAGACACATAAGCAGCAAAACGTAAAATATACAAAAATGAGCCGATTAATTCTTCCGTCTTGAGATTAAGATAATTTAGCATTAACGATAAAAAAGCAATAAAAATGAAGATTAAAATAGGTTTTGATAATTTTTTTTTTGAGAGTTCTGTCAATTTATTTTTCCAAACTATTAAAATCAACCAATAAATCACAACTACTCCAACCAAAATATCATTTAGTGTTGTGAAAATTTCATTATAGATATTAAAACGACCCAATTCTCCAAGCGGAAACAGCAAAATTAGAACCGCAGTCAGTATCTTTAGTAATGCCACATTATGCCTCCTTTTGAATAAAGCTTCACTTTTGTTTTTTGATTATGATAAATTAGATCCCAATCCCAAAATCTTTCCGGCAAATCCGCTTCCTGGACCGCAATATAGTTAAAAGTATCTCCCTTTTTAACCCATGATGAGTCAACGAATGGAAAATTTACATAATATAAATTGTGAAAGCCATACAAAAGCACTTTGTCTGTTGTTTTTATAGTATTTTTAAAATACCCGTCTGTATCGTAAAAATCCCCGAAGCTAAAATTAAGATTCAAAGACAAAAAATCAGCTCTTGTCTGTTTGCCGATAACAACTGGCAAATACTTAAAGTTTGCGATCCCTCGATAAACGATAGAAACAATGGAAACTATTATAACAAGACCGATTAAAGTAATGCCTAAAATTTTGCCTTTTGTTTTTTCCAAAACACTCACGCACAAGATTGAAAGCGCAGGTAAGTACGGCAATATAAACCTTCCCCCGCCAGTTCTTGGAGTAAGATACCAAATAACAATAGCAATAATTGAGTAAATGTAGATAACTTTCAAATCAAATTTACTTTTTTTGAAGAAGAATAAAATTAAAGGCAAAAAGATAATGTATATAGGTGAGACCGGGTCGCTTGATTTTGTAAATACATCCCATGTATCTACAATAAACTTTATTGGATTAATCAAGCTTATATCAAGGTTAAATCTATACAAATCCGTAAAAAATGGAAAGATAGGACTTCCCGTATTGATATATGAAAATACAAACCACGGAAGTGGGACCAATAAACAAATAGACCAATAAACAAATAGACCAATAAACAAATTGTTAAGATTTTTTTTAACATGGAGAAAATAGAATATTATTAATAAAGAGAAGATTAGAAGAGATCCTAAAGCTAAAAGTTTTGTAGAGATTGCCAAGCCCAACATTACAGCTGATTCAACCAACCATTTTTTTTCTCCGCTTTTATAAAGTTTAATAAATCCCCACAGAGCCAACAACTCAAAAAAAGTTCTTGCGAGGTCAACATACGCTGTTATTGACTGCCACCCTACCACAAGATTTGAATAAAAAATAACAACTCCGATTAATGAAGCTTTTGAAGAAAAAAACTCCCGAGAAACTTTATACAAAGCAACACATGTGAGTATCCCAAAAGAAAAATGAATAAGTTTTGCAAGAATCTCACCATTAAAGGCGAGCGCCGAAATATAAATCATCTCCGTGAGCTTTGGCATTACGGAGTAATATAGTAGACCTCCGGGGATATAAAAAACAGAATGGTTTTCAAGATAAATCTTTGGAAGAGTCAAGTGGTACCACAGCGCGTCAAATCCAAGCTCAGGTCCCAAAACTCCTATAAAATTAATCAATGCTTGCAAAAACAACAATATAAATAAGAAAAAAAATATTTTTTGCTTTTGAATTTTTTTTAATATCTCCAAACATCTGAAAAAACTTGTCTTTAGCCATAGTTTATGGAAGAAAATAATTGCAAACAAATAAATTAAGCTTATAGATACAAGTACTGGTTTATAGAGGAATCCAGCAAACCCTAAAGCCATTACAAGATACGAATAAATCCCAATTAAAATGGCAAGCGCAAACATACCCCTCCTCTAGTACAAAGTAGATAAGTTATATAATAAACCAGAATAAACAGCGACCAAAAAGCAAAACCAACAATTTTTATTTTTTTTGCCATAGTATCCATAACTTGCCTCTTACTAAAAACGAGTGAAAACTCATTAGAACGGCAAAAATAAAACCCTCAATTCCGTCCATAAATCCCCTTTTAAATATGAAACTAAATATAAACTTTCCCAAAGGGAAGATTATCGCAAAAAAAGGTGGTGGATTTTTTTTCTTGTCATAAAGTTCTTTTGCGCGTATATCAGTATAATAGTTAATCTCTTTTAAAAACAGCGAAATTGACTGATGAGGATAGTGATAAAGAAGATTTTTAAGATCTGCGACTTTTCCATTAATCTTCCATTCCTCATGTACCTTTCCCATCCAGCTCCCTGCGTTTTTTTTGGCGAGTCTCACAAATTTTATGTTTCCAGCTTCTCCATGTGTCAATTGCTTCCCCCATAAAAAGTCCGTTCTCCTGATCTTAAAACCTTTAATTTTCAAGTCAAACAGGTTCTGAGGTGCGATAATTTGTTCTATCTCAAATCTGAGACCCTCGGAAATCCTCTCGTCCGCGTCCACAAACAATACCCACTCTCCATTTGCTTTTTCAAGCGCGTAGTTTCTTTGAGCAGAAAAATCATTATCAATAGACCTGTTAAAAATTTTTATTTTTTTATTTTTTAAGTTTTTTACTATTTCGATAGTTCTATCTTTAGACATATCGTCTACAATAATAATCTCATCGCACCACAAAACAGAATCTAGACAGTCAACGATATTATCTTCTTCGTTTTTTGTTAAAATAACAGCAGAGAATTTAACTTCTCTTAAATTTGTATCCAAGGTTATTCTTTTTCTCACGTTATTCATATTATTTATCAAAATTATATCAAACGAAAGATTCTATCAAATCATTTATTTTTCTTCTATAACAAACTTAAGTATCTCACTTTTTTTTGATGGCGGGTGTCCCAGTCGCCACGTCAAATATTCATAGTTAAGCAAAAAGTTCTTATGTTCATTTCCGGGACCATTCCCTATTAAATTATAGGCATTTCCTTTTGATTTTTCGACTAGATTTTTAGCGATAAGGACTCTTTTTGAGAAACTTAAACCGTAGCCTGGGGAGGTATTCATGAAATAGTTTTTCTTGATTGTCAAAAAAATGTTTGTAGATAAAATGAATAAAACAATTACAATCGTGGCAAATTTATAAAATCTTAAGAAAAAATTAATGAAAATTGCGATCGAGAAAATAATCGCAGGCAAAATCATTGGCATATAAGCTTCTGAAGCAGTATGGCTTACAAATATTCCGAAAAGAGGAATTATAACCCAAAGCGAAAGTAGATACAAAGAAAAAGCTTTCTTTTTGCGGGCAGTAAACAATAGATTGAAAAAGCTTGATATAGTAATCAAAAATGCAGTAAATCCACCTGCCAAAAATACCAATCGTTGATTGAAAAGAAAAAGAGAAGAAAAAACACTCTGCACTGCGTCAAAAGAAAATGTAAAGTTTTTTGAAAACAAGTATATTTTAATGAGCCTGAAAAAAGCGGTTGATTGATAAAAACCTGAGTTTTCTTTTAAATCATAAACTATCATAGGCAACAATGGAAGCAAAAAAAAGAGAATACTTAGGAATATTATTTTTGTCCTAAGTACAGCCCTTGTCCAAGTTTTCCTTTTAATTAAGCCGTAAATAAATATAATTATCAACAAAATCCAAAAAACCATAGTTGCCAGTTCTAAATTGTATAAAATCGGTAGAATGAGAAACACAAGAGGAAAAAAACGAACATCTCCTTTTATCCATTTGTATAAAAAGAAAAAAAACAGTAGTGAAAAAAGAGGAATAAGGCTTGTGTGGTAAGGAATTCGCGAATGGATAACAACAAGCGGTGAAAAAGAAAACAATACAGCAGATATAATCCCAACTCTTCTTGAAAACATTTCTGTTCCTATTTTGTAAACCAAAAAAACAGTGACAACCCCTACCACTGCTGTCAAATAAGCACCGCTTAAAGGGTTAAAATTAGACACCAAAAGTGGCAATGCTAAAACGTATGTCCACAAAGAGCCTTGATGCACCCACGTATGGCTTGATTCGATTCCAACCAAAGGAATTTGTCCACTCAAAATCATATCCCGCGCCGAAAGATAAAACCAGGCATGATCGCCAATAAAAGGCATCAACTCGTCAAGTCTATAAAATCTTAAAAATAATGCCGCTGCAAGCATCAAGATGATCAAAATATCACTTTTTTTCATTCCTTGGACACAAAAATATCACCATTTTTTTCCAAAACAACAATCTTTAGATCAACTTTTTCTTTTGATGTTGGGTAGCCTTTCCACCACAATATATATTCATAATTCATGGTAAACATAGAAAAATTGCTAAGCTCGCCTTTGCCCACAAGACTATATTGTTTTCCTCCAACAAGTTTTTTTATGTTTTCTACTGCTTTTATTCTCTCTTCAAAAGTAATACGAGAAGAACTGCCAATATTTGTTAAATATTCTGTTGAAAGAAGATAATATGAATTGATAGTACCAATAAGTATTATTGCAGCAAATACTGGAATTTTAATAATTCTAAAAAATAAAAGTTTGTCAAAAAAAACTGCGATTACCATTATTACAAAAGGAGAAATAAGCAAAGTGTCTGCTTCTATTGGACTTCTGTGCGCGAACAAACCAGCTGTAGGGATAACAATATAAAGGAAAAGCAAAACGTGTCCCTTATCCAAATTTCTTTTCTTTAATTTTTTGTACACAATGTAAATAAAATAAATAAAAGAGAAGAACAAGATCGCAAGAGAAGTCAAAAGGCTTGGTGCAAAAATAAGTTGGGTAACGTGTACAAAAAACTCCATAGATACATCAGAACCGTTAAAAACATTTATTGGAAATTTAAAGATCCTATATAAAACCCAAACAATAAATCCAAACGTCTGCTTATAACCATTGTTTAGGTCATATAATATGAAAGGTGTCATTGGAACCAGAAGGGAGACAAGGGAGTAAAAAATTATTTTTTTATCAATAAGTTTTTTCGTCCACGGCTTTTTTTTAATAAAACCATAAAAAAGGATAACAATTATAGGAATAAATAAGACAAATGTCGTAATCTCATGATTATAAAGAACCCCAACCAAAAAAGTGATCAATGGAAAGTAGTATACATTGCCATTTAACCATCTACATATAGCCAGGATTAGAAGGATTGTCAAAAAAGGGATAGGACTCGTGTGATAAGGCATTCTTGCGTTTAGAACAACAAGAGGAGAAGTGGCATAAAAAAAAGCCGTAATCAAAGCGATTCTTTTGGAAAATATTTCAGCAACAGTTTTATACAGCAACCATACAGTCGCTACTCCTAAGCCTGCAATAAAATACGCAGGCGGAACTGGATTAAAGTTAAAAAACCACAAGATTACGGCAAGTACATAAGTCCAGTGCGCGCCGTGATGAATCCAGATATGACTGGTCTCTGGTCCAACCAGAGGAATCACTCCTTCTATCAAGATATCTCGCGCAGGAAGATAAAACAAGCCCTGATCGCCAATAAAAGGCATCAACTCATCAAGTCTATAGAATCGCAAGAAAGAAGAAAGAAGAATCAAAAAAACAATTGTCAGCTTAATCATTTCTTTTAAGAAGTTTTAATATTTGTTCTTCTGTCTTTAAAAGCAAAAATAATCCCGCTCCCATAAACATAAAACCGTGTTTTTTGTAGTAAGCAAATAAATCCTTGTAATAATAATCCACCTTTTTCCATCCAATCTTTGACACACTAGCAGAAACTCTATGCATGACCTTTGAATTACCAACGTGCATTATCTTGTATCCTAATTTTTTTATACGCAAACAAAGATCGTTTTCTGTATAGTACAAGAGTAAATTTTCATCATATCCCCCGATCCTGCTCACAATCTCTCCTCTGACCATCAAAAAAGCATCGCATCCAACGTCAATTTCAAAATTACTGCGTCTATCTTTTGATACAAGTCTATATCTATCGACCAGATTTCTATTTTTTAACCTTTTACCTAAAAAACTAAGCTCATAAAAATCAATAAGGGGAGTTGAAAATCTTGATCCCGTTTGAACCAAATTTCCATCTTCATAAATTTCAAGTCCTTCAATAGCTCCTACTTCTTTGTTTTTTTCCAAATAATCAGTCATTTTTTTAATTGAATTATCTACAAAATATGTATCCGAATTGAGTATTAGAAAATACTTGCCTCGCGCAATTTCAAATGCCTGATTATTTGCTTTGGTAAAAAATATATTGCTTTTGTTTGCAATTATCCTAACGTCTGGAAAATTTTTTTTTACCATCTCGAAAGAATTATCTTTAGATCCATTATCAACAACAATAACTTCAAACCTTAATCCTTTAGTATTTTTATAAATTGATTTCAAACACCGCTTAAGTAGATCTTTTGTGTTATAAGAAACAACAGATATCGAGACATCCATAAATCTTATTTCGGTCTGGCCTTAATCAACATTTGATAAGCAAATAAATTAGGAAAAGATCTTGATAGCAGCTTGCTTATTTTTGGTAGACCGCCGCCTACAGGATCTATTGAAAAGGTATCGATATTATAGCCGCAGTCCGAAACAAGAGTTTTAAATGTTTTGGTTGTAAAAAAACGAAGATGCGTATTGTCCAGGATTCCGTAATCCTGATAATTAAATTCTCCTTTCAACATTTTTAGCCGTGCAGACCAATGGGCAATATTGGAGGTCGTAATTAATAAAAAACCACCATTGTTTAAAAAAACTTTCCATTTACTAAGGGCGTCCCAAGGATTTTTCAGGTGTTCAATAACTGCCGATGCGAATACAACATCAAATTTACCGTCTATCGCGCCTAGAGTTTTCTTTTCTTCAATGTCACCTTCAATAAGTTTGTTGAGTTTTTTTCTTGCAATTCTTGCTTCGTCTTTCCCAAATTCAACTCCTACAACATAACAACTTTTCTTTTTTATAAGGTGCTCACCCAAAAATCCTGTAGCACAGCCGAGCTCAAGTACTCTTGAATTATCTGGAATAAGTTTTATTGATTGCCTATCAATATTCAAAGCGTCAAGCTTTTCAAGATCAAAAAAATTATTTTTTCCGTACTTTAGCATATCTAACAACAAAATAATAAACGGCCACTGCGTAAGCCAAGAACAATCCGGCCTGTGTTACAACAGCAGCAAAAGCCGCTCCCATAATTTGAAATTTTTCTATGAGAACGAAATTTAGGACTACATTGACTACGACTCCAAAAATACTTATGGCAAGATAGAGATTCTGTTTTCTAATTACAATCAAAACTTTGTAAAGCACAGCAGAAACGGCGGCAAACGGCACAAAAAAAATAAGTACTCTTAGAATCGGGACTCCCATGTTATACTTCTGCCCAAAAATTACTGGGATAATATCCGCAAAAAAAGCAACCCCAAAACTAACAGGTAAAGACCATAGGAGAACAGCACCCACTGACTTAAGAATTGCTTTTTTAAAGCGAATAGTGTCTGCCGAAAGACGAGAAAGCGCAGGATAAACAGCAACAATAAAAGGCACATTAAGAAGCTGTAAAATTGTTGGTCCAAATTTCACAGCGCTAGAATATATCCCAAGCGCGCTCTCTGAAATCATGCGCTCTAGCATTATCCCATCAATCGTGCCATACACAAGACTTGAAAAAGCCGCAATTCCAAGAGGAAACCCATCATAAAAAAGTCTCTTTGTAATGGTTTTATCAAATCTTAAATTTATTTTAATTTTCTTTAGTAAAAACACAATCCATGTTATTAAAAAACTTAAAACGCTGCCTACCAAAAACCCTCCAATAATTCCAATAAGTCCGAATCCAAGTATGTATCCAGTCAACCCAAAACCAATTAGAAGCAAGGAATTAACAGCTTTAAGAACAGCTGAATACTCCATGCGCTCTATGCCATCAAAATAAAAAAGAGGAATCGAGCGAATTTGTGAAAAAAGTAGAGTGAGAGATGAAATAAATAATAGTAAAATTACTTCACCGGTGAAACCTAAAAATATTCCAGCCGTAATAATTACTAACATTGCAACCAAACTCATCACTGCTGATATAATAAATGTATTGCCAAGAAGGAGAGACAAATCATACTTTTTCTGAGCGATTTCTCTCACAACTACAAGTCCTATTCCAATATCAGGTAGAAACGAAAAAATTGTTACGAAAGAAGTCACAAGATTATAACGTCCAAAAATATCAACAGATAAATTCCTTGCCAAGAATACAAAATAAAATAAACCCAAGATCTTTATAACAACCTCGGAAAAAAACAGAAATGATGTATTCTTAAATACTATTTGGAAATTATTCATTGACTATGGATTAAAAGAAATTAACGCGTCAATTATATAATCTTGTTCTTTTTGCATTAAATCAGGATAAATAGGCAAAAGCAAAATTTTTTTCCAAACCCTATTTGTGACAGGAACATCTGCGCTAAACTTTTTGTACAACGAATAGTAATGACTTGGCATATAATGAACAGTGGTTGTTACTCCACGCTTAGCAAGATACTCACTAAGCCTGTCTCTCAAATGCTGAGGAAGTTTGATGACATAGTTGTGATAAGAACTTTTCGCAAAATCTCTAACAGTTGGGGTTTCAATCCAGGGAATATCCTTTAATGCACTGTTATATTTTTGGGTTATTTTTTTTCTTTTGAGGTTATTAGATTCAAGTTTCTTAAGCTGAGCTAAACCAATCGCAGCTGCGATATCATTCATTTGATATTTCCATCCTGTAGATACGACATTGTATTGCCACTTTAGCTTCTTTCCCTTTACTCTTTCCCATGTGCTCTCAGAAATTCCAGACCATGCGAGAGTACGGGCGCTTTCAATACTTTTTCTTGTACGACCAACAATCATGCCGCCATCTCCAGTGGTCAAATTTTTTATAGCAGCAAATGAAAAGGCGGAAAAGTCTCCAAATATACCTACATGTCTGTCTTTGTAGTAAGAACCAGAAGCGTGGGCACAGTCTTCTATAAGCATAATATTTCGATCTTCACATAATTTCAAAATGGGATCAATGTCCACAGGATGACCTCCGTAATGGACAACAACAATAGCTTTTGTTTTTTTTGTAATTTTTTTCTCGATATCACTCGGGTCACTGCAGAGCGTATCGTAGTCAACGTCACAAAAGACAGGAGTTGCCCTCTGCATCAAAATTGGATGATTGGTCGCGACAAATGTGAGGGATGGAGTAATTACCTCATCTCCTTGTTTTACGTTTGAAGAAATAACACTCAGGTGAATTGCCGCGCTCGCGCTATTTACAGCAACGCAGTATTTTCCACCAATATAAGATAGAAATTTTTTTTCAAATTCTTTTGTTACCGGGCCGTTTCCTATCCACCTGCTCTTAAGAACAGAAATTACTCCATCCGTCTCCTCGCTGTCAAGCGCTGGCTTAAATACCGGAATCATGTTTTGATTATACCAAAAATCGCTCCAAGTATAATCGCTATATCAGATGATATTTGGACAACTGGTAGCCATAGTTTTACTCTAAAATCTGTTACTATATCTCTGGTTTTCCAAATAGGCCAGGCTAAATACGCCAAAATAAATCCAATAAGAATGTAACGTATGAATTCGTGCTGAAATGCGAAAACCAATAAGATTCCCCCAGTAATATAACGTGCAAAGACGCTTAAAATTTTTATATTGTGCGTTGAAAACTGTTGCTTTGGATGCCACCAGATGCCTCCCTCTATATCTCCCTTTACGTAAATATAAAATTTTTTAAAGCCATCCCAAAGATTCTTTGGCACTTCCCAGTCTACCAAAGCGTCTTTTACCCTATAAAATTTTGCGCCAATCTTAATTGCCAGATAATTAAATATCGTATCTTCTCCGGCTCTTTCTAATTTTTCGTCAAATCCTCCTACTTTTTTCCATATTGATTTACTAAAAGCAATAGAACGGGCAGAGGGTAAGAATTTATTTTGATCAAATCTTTTTGGAGGTATACCCAGATATAATGCAAGAGCTTTTTGAATAGACTTTGAACCAGTCATTCTATAAAATCCTGCAACAATATCTACATTGTCCTTAATGAAAGGTTTTGTAATTTTTTCAAGCCAATCTTTATGCAAGATACATCCAGCATCAGACATGGCTATAATTTCTCCCGATGCCTTTTCGATTCCAATATTTCTTCCCTGCGCTATAGTAGAATTTGGACTAACCAATATTTTTATTTTTGAGCTATTCGCCTCACCCAAGCTTCTGCGAAGCGGGTAACTTTTAATTTTATTGACTGTCTTATCTGCGCTTCCTCCATCAATTATAATTATTTCATCCGGAATTTTTGTCTGCTTAAACAAAGAATCTAAAAAATACCCTATCGTTTTTTCTTCATTAAAAACTGTCGCGACAAAAGATATCTTCATAAGATTTGCAGCCCCCAAAGATTAATATAACGATCTGCCACTTTCTTCCATGTCTGCTTTTTTACCCATTCATAAGCATCATGGACAACTTTATCTTTCTCTTTTTTATGCTGTATAAAATACCAAACTTTATCGGAAAGTTTAGTCGAAGAATCTTCGATCACAATCCATTTTGCAAAAGGCGACATTTTGAGATAATCCTCTTTAAGCTTGTTATCATATGCACAAAAAACCAGTTTTTTGGCAGCCATTGCCTCAAGAATTGACAAGTATGAACTCGCAAAAACAATATCTGCTTTCTCTATGTAGGTGTTTAAATCATCTACGAATCCATTCACTTTCCCATAGTCCTCAACCATTTTTTTCAAACTACCATCTCCACACGCTTCAAGATCAAATTTAATTTTTCTCTTTCTCATTAGTTCCAAAACCTTTAAATAATTTAAAACTCCCGTATCTTTTTCTAATCTTCCGATAAATAAAATTTTGATTTTGTTTCGAATTTCGATATTCAAATTTCGGATTTTTCCGATATCAACTCCGCCGTAAGTTACTAAGTTAGGCCTTGTTCCATACCATTTTTTGATATAATCTCCAACGCAAATATTTCCCCAAGACAGTCTCTCACTGACCTTACGTATAAAAATAGCTTTTTTTGACGGAGGAAATTTTGTTTCGTATCCATGAAAAGTTGTGTAGATTGGCTTGTTGGGATATAAAAATCGAAAAGGGATATACCAAAAAAACACGTCATGACAATGAACAATGTCTGCATTTTCAATTAAGTGTCTATTCTGCCATAACCACCACCAAACCCTAAACTTTTTAAAAACATTTTCACCGCCCGCATCGATTCTGTAAATTTTTATGCCGTCTATTTCACCCGTGATTTTAGCACTCGAGTTATTCAACTGATTTTTTTCTGTCACGACTATAATTTTGTAATTTTTTTTTATTAATTCTTTACTCAATTCAAATACATGTTTTTCAACTCCACCAATATGAGGAAGAAATAGACGGGAGAAAAAAAGAATTGTCATCGCGGTGGACTCGGAAGGGATCGAACCTTCGACCTTCTCGATACGAACGAGACGTCCTGCCCGCCATAACTGTGGCCGATGGAGGATTCGAACCTCCGGCCTCTTCAATGTGAATGAAGCGCTCTAACCAACTGAGCCAATCGGCCAGTGCAGGCGGGTCTACCACTGAACCACGAGTCCGATTTCAAATATCTTAGCATAAATCTAGCTCATTGACAAAACTTGTAGAATTTAAGAGAATACAATTCATGGTTCTTGACATACTTCGCAAAATCTATTCATTCTTTCTTGATATTATCCAAACTCTTCTTTTAGCCGCGGCTGTATTCTTGGTAATTTATGTTTTTTTATTTCGTCCCTTCCAGGTCAACGGCAATTCCATGTATCCAAATTTTCACGACAAAGAGTATGTAATTACAAATATAATCGGGCTTCACTTCGAAGATGTTAAACTTGGAGACGTAATAGTATTTAAATCACCGGCAAATCCAGACAGGGATTTCATAAAAAGGGTAATCGGGATCCCTGGAGATACTATATTAATAAAAAGTGGAAATGTTTATATTAATGGCAAACTGCTTGATGAAAGTTCATACCTTAACGCGTCTATTCAGACAAAACCTGGAACATTTATTAAAGAAAATCAAGAAGTAAAAACAAATAAAGACGAATTTTTTGTACTGGGAGACAATAGATTAAATAGTTCAGATTCTAGAGAATGGGGTTTTGTTGATAGAAGACTAATTATTGGTAAATCGTTTTTTATTTACTGGCCGCCAGGATCAATGGGCTTAGTAAGGAATCCTTACAATTAAACGCTAAGCGGCTTTTTTCAACTGATCTTTTGTATGAGAGAGGAGTATATCAGATATACTTCTAAAGAACTTGCTAGTCTTTACCTCGTCACCCTTCATAACAAGTGTCACTCTTCCGACCTTCCCTGACTGATAATAATCAACTTTGTCCAAGTCATATTTTTCTTTGACTTTAGACTCCATATCTTTTTGCTCTGAAGACCAAATTCTGTCGCTTGGAGTTCTTGGTTCTCTTTTCTCAACCTCGCTTTTTATCTGTCGAGCCAATTCCTCAGTTTGTCGAACAGTACTGTTTTCGCGCAGGATTTTTTTAAATAAATCAAGCATTAATCTTGGATCACCCAAGGAAATAAGCGGTCTGACGTGTCCTTCGGTAATCACGCCTGCCACCAAAGCATCTTTAATAGCATCGGGCAAAGATAATAATCTTATGGTATTTGAAATAGTCGGAGAGCTTTTTCCAACCCTCCTTGCAACATCGTTAGTACCAAGACCAAATTCCTCAATTAGCCTTTTGTATGCAAGCGCTTTTTCTATTGGATTTAAATCCTCGCGCTGAACATTTTCGACAATAGACATTTCAAGCATACCCTGGGGGGTTGTTTCTTTAACAACTACCGGAACTTTAGCAAAGCCCAATATTTTAGCTGCTCGCCAGCGTCTTTCTCCTGCAATTATCTGATAGCCAGCGGGGGTTTTCGCTATTACCAAAGGCTCCAAAATTCCCTGCTCCCTTATCGACCCGACAAGATCATTTAGAGATTCTGCACTTATTACGCCTCTTGGCTGCAAGGGGTTTGATTGAAGCAAAGCAACTTCGAGCTCAAAAATCTTTTCTTGGTTATCCATGTTATAGATTCTCTATTTCTACGATCTTTTTTCCTTTCAAATTTTTAAACTTTACAGTTCCATCCTGTATTGCAAAAAGCGTAAAGTCTCTTCCCATAGAAACGCCACTTCCAGGAAAAAAATTAGTGCCCTTCTGCCTGGCTATAATATTTCCAACTTTAGCTCTTTGTCCACCATAAAGTTTTACTCCAAGTCTTTTGGATATAGAATCTCTATTACCTTTAACAGAGCCCTGCGCTTTTGTATGTGCCATATTTTTACCTCCGTGAAAATTTTTATTATCTTACGTTAATTTTTCACAGATGTCAAGAGGATCAAAATAGATCATCCATGTGAGTCTGATGATCTTGTTTTGAATTCTATCTCCATGATCTGCAAACGGGTGAAAACAGGTCTAAAACCAATTACTTTTCTATATCTTACCTTTGATTTAAATTTTGCCACCCTTATTTTTCTTCCTTTTTTCTCTCCAAGTATTTTTGCCTTAACTTTTACATTGTCAATTTTTGGCTTGCCTATTTTAACCTTACTGCCAGATACCAAAAGCAATACCTGATCCAGCTGCGCTGTCCCATCTGTCTTAGGCTTTTGTTTATCTACTTCCACGATATCCCCTTTTGAAACTCTATATTGTTTACCGCCAATTTTTATAACTGCGTACTCCATAAAAATGTATTATACCAACTTTTTACTTTATTTCCAAGACTCTTGGTGAAATCCCTGACCTACTGATAGACGAAAGCAGTCCCAATAGCACAAAATTTGATAAAAGAGAACTACCTCCATATGAAACAAAAGGCAATGCTATCCCAACGATTGGCAGAAATCCCATATTCATTGCCGTGTTTATAAAAAACTGAGAAAGAATAAGAAAAAATGATGCGGCGCAAAACACCCTACAAAACTGGTCATCAACTCTAATAGACACGATATAAATTCTATAAAGTAAGATCCCAAAACACAAAACAACAACCCCTGCCCCAACAAAACCTAAGCTTTCAGCAAGAGCAGCGTAGATGAAGTCAGTATGTCTTTCCGGTAAAAATTTTAATACTGATTGTGTTCCTTCTCCAAATCCTCTTCCAAAAAGCATTCCTGACCCAACTGCGATACTGGACTGGATAGCATTATATGAAATACCAAGCGTATCTGTTGGATTAATAAAGCTAAAAACTCTTTGTTTTTGATATTGATGTAAAAAATTCCAAAAAAAAGGCAGTGAGGCGACAAACAATAAAAAACTTCCCAGGAAGTAACGAATAGGAAAACCAAAAAATATCATTGTAAAAAATGTTACCACAACGTAGATTATCGCGTTTCCTAAATCAGGTTGTAAAAAAATTAAAATCGCAAGAGGAACTACAAAAATAATCGAAAGAATAAAGTGAGTTAAAGAACTATTCTCTTTCCTCAGAAGAAACGAAGAAAGCGCAACCGCGAAAAAAGGTTTTACTATCTCTGAAAATTGAATCCTAAGTCCAAAAAACTCAAACCACCTTACCGCTCCTCTACTTTCAACGCCCACAATTAAAATTAATATCAATAAAATAATCGAAATAACGTATATAGCTCTACTATTATTTTCTAAAATTTTATAATTAACTTGAGAGAAAATTAAGAAAAAAATGATAGCTAGGATAAAAAAAAGTAATTGACTTCTAAATAGATCGGGATTTATAGAAAAAATTGCTGTTAGTCCAAGACTCACCAAAACAATAGCAGGCAAGATCATTCCCCAGTCAATCCCAAAAAAAAAACTTTTCTTCATGACCTTTTTACTTTAAAATCTTCTCCCTTCTCCAGCCTTGCCACAAATGCTTTGCTTTTAATATATCTTTCAAAATTCTTTGGCCAATTACTCAAAACTACATCAACTTTCTCGTTTAACGATGTCCCAATCTTCTTTCTTTCTTCTTGAATTTGCCTAACAATATCTCTCGCCAACCCCTCGTCTTTCAATTCCGCAGTTATATTTGTATCAAATTGAACAGATAACTCTCCTCTCCCTTCATTAAACTCAATCTTCTTAACATTTAATTCATCTTTAATTAAGGTAGTTAATTCTTCGTCAATTCTGAATTCTGAATTCTGAATTCTGAATTCTGCAAGAGGTTGCCTTACCTTTATTCCCAATTCTTTTCTTTTGGCGTGGCCCATTTCGACTATCTTTCTTACTTTTTGCATATTCAGTATCAGTTTTTCATCTTTCAAGCTCTCATCTCCTTTCGGATAATTTTCTAGATGAACAGATTCACCACCAGTAAGATTTCGATAAATTTCTTCGGAAATAAACGGCGTAATTGGCGCTATTAGCTTTGACAACGTAACCAAAACTCCGTACATTACTGAAAAAGCATTATTTCTGTCTTTTTCCGAAGAGTTTATATTCACACGGTCTCTCGACCTTCTGATATACCAAGTCGAAAAATCGTTAATGATAAAGCTTTCGATAGATTTTATCGAAGCTATAGTATTATAGTTCTCTAAATTCTTGTTAGTTTCTAAAACAAGCTCCGTAAGTCTTGCAAGAATCCATCTGTCAAGCACGGTCAAATCGGAACTTTCTAAATCACAATTCCATTTCGCAAGATTTGCATAAGTTACAAAAAAATTGTAAACATTCCATAGAATCAAAAGCATTCCTTTGACCTGATTTCTATACTGTTCCTCAGAAATTAAAATGTCTTCTCCATTCATAACTGGTGTTGCCAGAAGATAAAGACGAAGGGCGTCTCCACCGTACTTTTTCAACATCTCTTTTGGATCAGGATAATTCCCGTAGTTTTTGCTCATCTTTCTTCCATCTGTACCCAAAATTACACCTGTAACAAGCACATTCTTAAATCCCATCGAATCAAAAAGAGCATTCGCGACAACATGAAGTACGTAAAACCAGGCCCTAATCTGACCAGTATATTCAACAACAAAATCCGGTGGAAAAAATTCTTGGAGTTTTAAATTTTTCTCAAAGGGGTAATGCCTCTCTCCAAATGATGCACTACCTGCTTCTATCCAACTGTCTAAAACTTCCGCAACTCTATTAACTTTCTTTCCGCATTTATCGCACTTAATGACCACCTCATCTATTTCCGGTTTATGTAATTCTAAAATCCTTCTGCCAGACTTTAACTCTAATTCTTTTATTGAACCCGGCACAAAACGCTCACCGCATTCGCACTCCCAAACAGGCACAGGAGATCCCCAATACCGGTTTCTTGATATATTCCAGTCAGGAGCAGCTTCCAAACTTTTTAAAAACCTCCCCTCTTTAAAATGCGCTGGAAACCAATTAATATCTTTGTTTGTTTTCTTCATCTGTTCTTTTAGTTTTTGGACGTTAACATACCATGCGTCTTGTGGAGCTTGATAAAGTCTGGTATTGCACCTCCAACACGTTGGCACCGAATGCGAATATTGTTTGTCACTGTATATTAAATCTCTTTTTAGAAGATCTTCGTTTACATATTTATTTGCCTTAAGATAATACATCCCGCCAAATTTAGGCACATTGTTTTTTATGTTTCCCTCTTCATCCAAATGCAGCTCGACATGGATGTTGTTGGCTTGCAGGACTGGCAAATCCTCCTCGCCATATGCCGCAAGAGTAACTATTCCTGTTCCCTCTTCCGCTGCCACAAAATCAGCGCCGACCACAACAAACGCGTCTTTTCCTTTTTTAATAGAATAATAATCAAAGTGAGGAGTGAATTTTTTTCCAATAAGTTTTTCCCCCTTAAACTCTTCCAACAATTTGTAAGTTGGCTTTTCATTAAGGATTTTTATAGTTGATTTTGCCAGAATATATTTTTCTCCTCCCTGCTCTATCTTGATGTAAGTCAGATCGGGATTTACTGCAAGCGCCGGGGTAACTATTTTGTTCCAAGGAGTCGTAGACCAAGCCAACAAATAAGTTTTTTTCTCATCAGTTAGTTCATATTTATAGATAGTTGAGAAATCTTGAAGTATTTTATAATTGTCTGCGTCCATCGCAACCTCGAAGTTAGAGATTGGCGTCGCACAATGTGGACAGTAGAGAAGCACTCTTAAACCTTTATAGATTAGCTCCTTTTCGTACATTTGTTTAAATACCCACATCACGCTCTCCATATACGACAAATCCATTGTTTTATATGCATTTTTAAAATCTACCCACCTCCCAACATGATCTACATACCATTCCCATTCTGATGACACCTCGCCTACATATCTTTTGCACTCATCTATAAATTTCTTTATCCCAAATTTTTCCTCAATATCTTTTTTTCTCCTGATCCCGAGCCTTTCTTCTACTTTGTTCTCAGCAGGAAGACCGTGGCAATCCCACCCCCATACTCGTCTCACCCTGTATCCTTTCATTGTCTTAAATCTTGGAAAGAGGTCTTTAGGGATGCTTGAAAGTAAGCTGCCATAATGCGGAAGTCCAGTTATAAATGGAGGACCGTCTAAAAATGTCCATTCGCCTTTTGGAGCATCTTTTGTTAGTGTTTTTTCAAAAATTTTGTTTTTTTTCCAATATTTTATGATTTCTTCTTCGAGCTTTGGAAAATCTACCTTTGGCGAAACAGGCTTAAACATGAATTCAATTTTAGCTTAAATATAGAAATACTTCAAGAACATATAAAAATATTGTATAATCCAAGAAGTGAACAATCCTTTAGTAAGCAATATTCTAAAAAACAATTTTTTGACTGCCATTCTTCTTCTAAGCGTCGGGCTTTTGATATTAAAGCTAAAAAGCATTATCATAGCCATCTTTATCTCTTTTATTATTATGTCCGCTTTTCTTCCTTATGTTGAATTCCTTAGAAAAAAAGGGGTTCCAAAAATCATATCTGTTCTCATCCCATATGTAGTCGTAATTATTTTCTTAACAACACTCATATTTCCCCTGATTCCATTTTTTTCATCTCAGATTCAGTCATTATTCGTTACCCTCCCGGAATATATAAATCAAGCAGCGGTGATTTTTGGAATAGACTTGAAACCTGAACAATTGCAATCTTTTGTAGAGGCAGAGATTGGAGAAATAGGAAAAAACGCATTTGAAGTAACCAGCAGAGTATTTGGTGGAATATTTTCAACTCTTATGATTTTTGTTATAAGTTTTTACCTCCTCTTGGATCATGATAGACTCAAGAAATCCACGGTTAATTTATTCAGATCCGACCGGCAGGAACGCATCGCTTTGACTATATCTCGGATAGAGGATAAGATTGGAGGATGGTTCCGTGGCCAAATAGTCTTGTCTCTGTTTATAGGAAGTATTACCTGGATTGGACTAAGTCTTTTGGGGATTGAATTTGCCCTTCCTCTTGCTCTTATCGCCGGGATTTTAGAAATACTTCCAACTATTGGACCGATTATCGCAGCGGTTCCTGCAGTTATTGTTGCTCTAAACATGTCTTTTAATTCTGCCCTAATCGTAATTTTATTCTATACAGCCCTTCAAGCGGCTGAAAACAATCTTTTGGTTCCCCGTGTAATGCAAAAAGCTGTTGGACTCCATCCGGTTGCGATAATAATAAGTGTTATAGTTGGAGGCGAACTATTGGGAATTTTGGGGGCACTTCTTGCCATCCCATTTGTTTCTCTTATTTTGATTATATATAATTCCTTGAGCAAACGTGCCGTCGATCATCCCAGTCGCGTTTGAATACGCCTTAATTATGAAAATAGCCAAGATATTTTCTTCAGTCTTCGTAGTTTTAATAGCTTTGGTTTTTATTTTTTTCTTTAATTTTGTGTATCTTGTTGCAGACTGGTGGTTTTTCCAAGAAGTTGGGTTTCCTGAAATATTTACTAAATCACTGCTCAGCCGAATGCTTATTGGATTTGCAGTAGGAATATTTTCGTTAGCGTTTCTTGTTACTAATTTTTCTATTGCCTCTTATTCCAAAATTCCATGGATGACGACAATTCCCGAATCATTTTTTGGTCAACCTATTATGTTGGATTCCCGCCTCGTCAAGAAAATCAGCGTAATCGTAAGTTTTGCTACTGCAATTTTTATTGGGTTTATAGCGCAAAACAGCTGGCAGGACGTTCTTAAATTTATAGAAGCTGTGCCTTTCGGTCAAAAAGATCCCTTGTTTAACAAAGATGTGGGTTTTTATGTATTTTCTCTACCAATATATACGCAAATAATGACACTTTCGAAAACCTTAATATTAATTTCAATAATAGGCTCTACAGTTATATACATCCTGCGAAATCCGAGTGTTTTTGAAAGATTTCTAAAGAAATTCAGCCCAAAGTTAGTACGCTTCGATAGAGGACCTCAGCTTCATCTTGGAATTTTGTTGTTTCTGCTCTTTCTTTCCTTTGCCGCCACGACATATCTTTCTCTCTATAATCTTCTCCTTACTCAAAACGGCCCTGTATTTGGAGCTGCTTTTACAGATGCCAATGTCACGGTACCGATCATTTACATATCTGTTTTTGTCTATGGCATAGGAGCGCTATTGGCCATTTTTTACGCCACGACAGGGAAGTTTACGTCTCTTTTGACGGCAGTTTTTTTAATCTTTCTTGTTAATCTTGCGTCTTTAATCATCCCCTCAATCTTTCAAAAACTAATAGTTGCCCCTAATGAACCTGCCAAGGAAACGCAATTTATCAAACACAACATTATGTTTACTCGCAAAGCGTATGGTCTGGACAAGATAGAGGAACGGGAAATAACTGGAGACCAACCTATAACCTCGCGGGATATAGAAGCCAACCAGCTTACCATCAAAAACGTCAGACTTTGGGATCGCGATCCTCTGCTTTCCACTTTCTCACAAATTCAGGAAATTAGAACTTATTATGAGTTCGCTTCCGTTCATGACGACCGCTATACGATCGACGGTGAACTTCGCCAAATAATGCTAGCCCCAAGAGAGCTTTCATCCGAAAGTCTTCCCAATAGAACATGGGTCAATGAGAGGCTTACTTTTACCCACGGACATGGAGTCGCCGCGTCGCCCGTAAATCAAGTAACGCCCGAAGGACTTCCTGTACTTTTCGTCAAAAATTTACCGCCTGTTTCTGAAATTAAAGAGCTTTCTGTTGAAAAGCCCGAGATTTACTATGGCGAGATACTCAATGATTATATTTTCGTCAATACCAAAACAAAAGAATTTGATTATCCCAAGGGAGAAGAAAATGTCTATGCCTCATACGAGGGTCAGGGAGGGGTGGAAATTAACTCGTTGCTCCGCAGGGTTTTTTACTCATTTCGCTTTGGCGACCTTAAGCTCTTTTTATCAAATGAGGTTACGGATAAAAGCCGAGTCCTCTACTATAGAAATGTAAAAGAAAGGGTAGAGAAAATCGCACCGTTTCTTGACTTTGACCAGGATCCATACATGGTAATAGCGCAGGGAAAACTGTATTGGGTCATCGATGCATACACAGAAACCCACCGCTACCCTTACTCCCAACCGGTGTCTTCAAACGCGGGCCAAACAAATTATATTAGAAACTCCGTTAAGGCAATCGTCGATGCCTATGACGGAAAAGTTACTTTTTACATAACAGAACCTGATGATCCGATTATAAAAACTTATTCCAAAATCTTTCCCAACTCCTTCCGCAAGCTTTCCGACATGCCGGACGAGCTGATATCTCACATTCGGTATCCAAGAGATTTATTTGCTATTCAAACCACCATCTACACCGTCTACCATATGGATAATCCTCAAATCTTCTACAACAAAGAGGATCAATGGGAAATTCCTGCTATCTCAACCGCAGGCCAACAAGGAGATTCTATGGCTTCCGCGATGGCACCGAGGCATATGATCATGAAGCTTCCGGGTGAAGAAACGGAAGAGTATATCCTAATGCTCCCTTTCACTCCTCGGGCCAAAGATAATCTTTCTGCTTGGATGGTAGCAAGGAACGACGGCGCTGAGTATGGAAAGCTGCTTGTCTACCGTTTCCCTAAAGACAAGCTTATATTCGGACCCAAACAAATGATTGGCAGAATCAATCAAAATGCGGAAATAGCAAGGCAAATTTCATTATGGGACCAAGGCGGTTCGCAAGTAATTCAGGGACCGCTTTTAGTTATACCCATTGAGGAGTCTCTTGTCTATGTACGGCCTCTTTATCTTAAAGCCGAAGCTGGAAAAATTCCGGAGCTCAAAAGAGTGATCATTGCTTACGAAAATAAAATTGCAATGGAGGAAACACTAGAGCAGGGACTGGCTAGAATCTTTGGCGCCTCCGTAGGAGAAGATCAAACGGTTAGTGAGATATCCGCTGCTCAAACCCCAACTGATACAAACTTCGATACGCTCATAAGACAAGCTGTCGAATCTTACGAAGCCGCGCTAAGATTTCAACGGGAAGGAAATTGGGCAAGGTATGGAGAGGAAATCACACGCTTAGGTGAAATTCTCAATAACCTTCGCTGACAATTCTGTCTATTTTTCTCCAATTTTTGATATACTTTACGGTATAAATATGATTCCTATAGTTATATTTAAAAAAATACTTTTGTTTCTCGCACCCCTTTTGGTCTTCTATTTTTTGCGAAAAATAGGACGGAAGAAAACGGACAAAAAACAGTTTCACTTGAATATTGATAGAAGCAAAATCGTAGAAGGAGAAATTGTGGAAGAGAAGAAATAAAATGAAATTACTGCTTCTTTTACTAACAGTCCTTGTTATCTTTCTTATATCTATTAATCCTCTTGCCGCGGCCGCAAAGGTGGTGCTTTTGATCGCACAGGAATTCCCCCAAATCCCTTTCAGACCACTTCATAATATTACACAAGACCCCATTGTTGAAAAAGTACAATTTAGCCCATCACCCGATGGCGCAAAAGCAGTAGGAGATCTTTTTATTCCTAAAAATGCTAACATCAAACCCGCAATTATTGTTGCAATGGGATTAAAAACATCCGATAAAGACAGACCAATTCTTTTGGGCTTCTGTGAGACCCTGGCAAGACTTGGTTACGTAGTTTTATGGCCAAGAAGTGTGGATCTGGAAAATGATGTTATAAAACTCGAAGAACCGCAAACATTTATTGATTCATTTAATTTTCTAAAAGAGCGGGATGATGTTGACAAAAATAGAATATCATATGTTGGTTTCTCTGTCGGTTCTTCGCTAGCCCTTGTTGCGGCAGAGGATGAAAAAATAAACGAGTACGTCCGAAGCGTTGTGTTTTTCGGAGGTTATTACAGCATCTTGGATTATCTGTCTTCCTTATCCACAAACACGATTGTTTTGGATAAACAAACAACACGATGGCAAGCTGCTAAAAGCGCAGTTGATCACGCCCAAAGAACCCTTGAAAAAGAAGGATTATTACTTAATATGTTTGATAAAAAAAATCTTTTAGATCCGGAGCTTGCGGGAAGATTATCCCGTTTTTCTCCCGACCAAAACATCGATAGCGTTAATGCAAAAATCTTCATTCTCCATGAAAAAAGCGATACATTCGTGCCTTACACAGAATCTATCAAATTAAAACAAGCCTTGGAGGAAAAAGGAAAGTCTTATGACTATCACCTTGCCAATTTATTCAAGCATGTTCAGCCCAAAGAAGGAATTTCAGTTGAGATGATTAATGAATTTTCAGGACTTTTTGTATTTCTACACAAAGTATTTATGCGCTTATGATAATTAGATCAGGAATTGACTTGGTTTATTTGCCACTTTTTAAAAAATCGCTAAAAAATGGCGGAGAGAATTTCCTTCGCCGTGTTTACTTTGAAGAAGAGTTGATAAATAACGATCCTACTCGATTGGCAGGAATTTTTGCAGCCAAAGAGGCAGTTATAAAAGCTCTGTCACTATCCACAGATTCATGGCTCGAAATTCTTATAACTTATAAATCAAATGGGTCACCTGAAGTCCAAATTCAAAATTCCCTCCAATTCGGCGGGCAGGCAAAATTCAAAGCTCAAAATTCTGCCCTTAGTATCACCCATCAGGGCGCCTATACTATTGCTCAATTTGTTGCTATTCTAGAATAATGAGTCTATCCGCAAGGCACAAAATTTTTTTCGCTGTCGGGGGAACCGGAGAAAACATTTCTTTTCAGGCAGTCTCAGCATGGCTGTTTTTCTTCTGGTCAGGAGGCGGAGATCCAAATAAAGCCCTTATTCCTATTGGTATTCTTGGTATACTTATGGGAATTGGAAGATTTATTGAGGCTTTTGACGATCCTCTAATCGGTCATATCTCGGACAGAACAAAATCTCGTTGGGGAAGAAGGTTTCCCTTTATTTTTATAGGAGCTCCTTTTTTGGCATTGAGTTTTTTTCTTCTGTGGACTCCGATTCAAGGATCAATTTTCATAAACTCAATTTATTTTTTTATAACCCTTCAGTTTTTCTTTCTCACATACACCCTTGTGTCTGCTCCATATGAGGGTATATTGCCCGAAATCGCAAAATCTTCAGAAGAAAGAGTTTCAACATCGGCATGGAGAGTTTTGTTTGGGATAGTTGGTGCGGCGATCGGACTTGTAGGCTCAAGTGTTTTAATACAAAATTTCGGTTTTGCCGCGATGGGAGCAATTTTGGCAGTATTAACCCTCACCACATTTTGGGTTTCGATATTTGGAATTGCCGGCAAACTGCTTAAACCCGGTAAAATAAACATCCAGCCATCAAATCTGACAATTTATCGCTCACTTCTAACAACAATAAAAAACAGGCATTTTCTAATTTTCTCAATTGCTTTTGTGCTTTTCTCGATGGGATTTAATCTCTTAAACGCCCTCATTCCCTTTTTTGTAAAATTTATACTCGGTCAGCCGGAAGGAATGGTTGCGGTTTTTTCAGCAATTGTTTTGATAAGCATGCTGTTGGCCCTGCCGATTCAAACCCATTTATCTAAAAGGTTTGGCAAAAAGAAAATATATTCAAATTCTATGCTTGCGTTAAGCCTTGTCTTTCCGCTTCTTTTTTTGGTAGGTTTTTTCCCAATCTCAACTTCATTTTTTCAAGCAGCCGCGATTACTGTTTTTATTGGAATTAGTCTCTCAGGACAATTCATCTTTCCCAACGCAATACTAGCTGATATCATTGACTATGATACTAAAAAAACGAACCAAAGACGCGAGGCGATTTATTACGGCATGCAAAATACGCTTCAGAAGTTTTCTTTTGCCATTGCCAGTGTGATTTTTGGTGTAACTCTTTCTTTTTTTGGGGCAACGAACGAAAATTCACTGGGAATCCGTCTAATTGGTCCGATTGCGGGAATTGCTACCTTTTTGGGATATTTAGTTTTTGTGAAATTGTATAAGTTAGCAGATGAAATTTAAGATTAAAAACTCTAAAATATATAAAATGATTTTGCCGTTTGTTTTATTTTTTACATTATTTATAATAGTTTTTAGTCTTTATGGATTTTGGTCGGCGACCCATCCTCCAAAATACAAAACTAATTTAACTCCTCAGGACTTCGAATGGAGCTTTCAAGCCATAAATTTAACCACGATCGATAATATCAGGCTTTCCGCCTGGTTCGTTCCGGCAGAAAAAAATTCGGACAAGACAATAATACTTCTTCACGGTTATCCTTTCGACAAGGCAAACATTTTAGGATGGGCATCATTTTTGCACGACGATTTTAATCTTTTATTTTTTGACTTTCGCTATTTTGGAGATTCGGAAGGTTCTATGACCACAGTCGGATACCACGAACAAAAAGACCTTGCAAGTGCGCTTGATTATCTGGAAAAAAGGAGCCTGCCTGCCGGCGGGCAGGGATTTGATAGAATAGGAATAATGGGATTTTCTTTAGGGGGCGCGGTTGCGATCATGACTGCGGCCAAGGATACAAGAATA
Organism: Candidatus Levybacteria bacterium RIFCSPHIGHO2_01_FULL_38_26; assembly: GCA_001782075.1. Classification (GTDB taxonomy): domain Bacteria; phylum Patescibacteriota; class Microgenomatia; order Levybacterales; family UBA12049; genus 2-01-FULL-38-26. Next base: position 11,850 of record MFNO01000037.1, on the reverse strand, counting down.
AATGCGGTAGTTTCGGACAGCGCTTATGCCAATCTTGATCTTGTGATAAATGAATACTATCAAAATCTGTTTGTATTTAAATATCCTTTATCTTCACTGACAAAAATTTGGGCTAAAATCTTTGTCGGCGTTTATCCAAGCGAAATTTCTCCGCAAGCTTCGGCAAAAAACCTGCAAATTCCAATACTTATTATTCATTCAAAAAAAGACCAGGTAATCCCATTTGAAAACGCAACTAGAATCAAAGATTCTTTAAAAAATAACCCAAGAGCAGAGTTCCTTTTCCAGGAGGAAGGCGTTCATGGAGGATTGCCAGAAAAGCTCAGACAAGAATATCAAGAAAAGGTTCTCAAGTTTCTTAACAAAAACATATAGCAAATTTATGCAAAACCTAGGACAGTTTCTGAAAGAATACTCGGGGATTCACAAAAATAGAATCGCCTATGAAATAAAACGAGGATTTAGGACGCAACGATTTACTTTCGAGGAAGTTCATGATCTTGTCTTAAAAACGTCTGCTTTTCTTGCTCACAATGGAGTTAAAAAAGATGATAAAGTCGCGATATGGTCGTCAAACATGCCTGAATACGCCATATTTTTCTTTGCCTGCTGGAATATTGGAGCGATAGCTGTCCCCATTGATATTCGAACGACAGATGAAACTTTGAAAATTTTTTTGACAAAAGCATCCTGCAAAGTAGGATTCAAAGGCAAATTTATTCCTGGAACTTTTGGCAAGCTATTAAAACAGAGTTTTTATTTGGAGGATTTAACTGAGTTGGTAAAAAATTTCCCCCTCCTATCCGCTCCCTCCAATATAAACACAAATCACCTTGCTGAAATTGCCTTCACTTCGGGAACAACTGGTACTCCAAAAGGCGTGGTTTTGACACACGCGAATTTTCTATCAAACATTGATGCACTAACCGAAGCTTTCCCTTTCAAGAGTCAATACAAAGCACTATCTCTACTTCCGCTTTCCCACGTTTTTGAGCAGCTTGTTGATTTTCTTGTACCATTCAAAACAGGCATCAAGGTAACTTATTTGGAAAGAATTAACAGAATCACTCTAGCAAAAGCGTTGAGAAAAAATAAAATCACTTCCGTTGCTCTCGTACCTCAAGCGCTGCAGCTATTAATGAGAGGAATTGAAGCCGAAGTTGAGAAAGAAAACAAACAAAAGACCTGGAAAATGTTAAACAGTATATCTGAAAATCTTCCATTTTGGGCTAGAAGAATTATTTTTAAACCAGTCCTTGACAAAATTGGTCCCAGCCTTTTGTTTTTTGGCTGCGGATCAGCACCGCTTAATTTGAAGTTAGTGAAAAAATGGGAAAATTTGGGAGTTAGTATATTTGAAGGATACGGCGCGACAGAAACTACCGCGGTCTTGACGATCAATACTCCTTTTCAAAAAAAATTAGGATCGGTTGGAAAACCCCTGCCAGGAGTATCTATAAAAATAGACGATAAATCACAAGAAATTTTAGCGAAAGGACCCAATATTTCTTCCGGGTATTTTCAAGACAAAGAAAAAACAAATTCCGCTTTTGTTGACGGGTGGTATCATACAGGAGATGTAGGAAAAATAGATAATGATGGTTTCGTATACATAACGGGGAGAGTCGCATTCAGAATTGTTCTTCCTAATGGGCAAAAAGTTTATCCTGAAGACATAGAAAAAAAATTAAACGCTCACCCTCTCGTCATTGAATCATGCATAGTTGGAGTTAAAAATGAAGAAGGAGAGACAGTTCATGCGGTAATTATTACCAAATTCCCCAACAAACTTTCCAAAATCATAAAGGACACAAATCAAAAACTCGCTTCTCATGAGCAAATACTTGAATACAGTCTGTGGCAAGGCGAGGACTTTCCCAGGACGCCGATACTTAAAATAGATAGAAAAAAAGTGACGCAAGTCACCCTGAGCAACCCCGAGTTTGTCCAAGGGAAGTCGAAGGATCCCCTGACAAAAGGAATACAACCTCAAGATAAGCTAATAAACCTTATATCTCAAGTAGCCAAGCTACCTACTACAAAAATCAAAGAGACTTCCACCTTGGCTACAGATCTAAAACTCGATTCTTTGCAAAGAGTTGAAATTTTATCTTTGATAGAACAAGAGTATATAGTAGCAATTTCAGAAACTAAAATAAACCCACAAACGACCGTCGGTGATTTAAGAAAACTCATTAAAGTTGCTCCATCATCTGCAGAGGAGATCCCAATTTCAGAATGGATATATAGCCCAAAAGCCGCGAAATTAAGAACTTTTTTACAAAACTGCTTCACATTCCCTATCCATTCGCTTTTTGTGCCTATGAGTATTGAAGGAAAGGAAAATTTAAAAAACATAAATCTTCCGGCAATTTTTTACTTCAATCACATAGGAGTCATGGATGGAGCTTGTGTATTACGCAGCCTTCCTAGCAAAATTAGAGAAAAACTAGTCATTGCTGTCAACTCAGACATTTGGCTCGATTACCGCGAAAACTTTGTGCAGCTTTTGGGAGGCGGTTTTCCTTTTGATAAGAAAAAAAGAATAAAAGCGTCACTTGAACTAACCGGAGAATTTCTAGACAAAGGGTATTCAATCCTCCTTGCTCCTGAGGGAACTTTCAGCAAAGACGGAAATCTACTAAAATTTAAAGAAGGGATTGGGTTTATGACCGTTGAAATGCAAGTCCCAGTAATTCCAATCAAAATTGACCCAGCCTACCGAGAAATTTTCCCTCCAATAGGCGGGTTTTGGGAAAATATACCCAAAAAAAGACAAAAAGTTTGGGTAAAAATAGGCAAGCCCCTAACCTTTTCCAAAACTATCAGCTATAAAGAGGCAACCGAAAAAATCCAGCAGGCATTGGAAGAACTCTAAGCTACGCTAAGAATTTTTTGTAAACAAAACTTTTTCTGTTCCAATTGCGTTTCTATTTCTATTTGCTTCATTTTGATTATCTATTAATTTTAAATAAGTATGAACTAGTACGTCTAAATCTTTCACGTCAATTATCCTTTCCTCAAAACCACCATTTGGGTCCTGAAAGAGCTCAGTATACGAAAAGTAAGGAGACTGAATGATCCGAATCCTAACCAATTCCATCATCTTTTTGGTTTGCAAAATTTGATTTTCTAATCTTGCTGCTTCTTGCGGGTCAGTTGCTTTTTCTCCTTCAAGCATATATTTACGATGTTCAATTTATAATTTATAACTTTAAACTTAAAAAATTAATAGTATTTTCGATAACAAAGCCTACTTGTCTTATGGATAAGAGTTGAATATAATAAATTTATGGCCGAAGACTCAACATTGCGGGAATCTCTGGCAAGAGACAGAACTCATCTGGCAAATGAAAGAACATTTTTGGCATATATCAGAACAGGTCTTGGTTTTCTTCTAACAGGGGCATTGATCATTCGCTTCGAACAAACACAAATAGCATATGTTTTTTCAATTATCCCAATAGCTATTGGATTTTTTCTTCTAATCTTGGGGTTATTCAGGTTTATAAAATTAAAAAACAAAATTGATAAAGAAAAATCCTAATTCTTCTGCCTCAAAAATGCTGGGATGTCCCAGACATCTGCGCCTTCGTCTTTCTTTTCCTGCACAGGAGGCTGCTGCGGTTCTTCTTTTGCCGCCTCTTTCTGAGGCGCTGGCGGAGCGACAAATTCTCTAAAAGTCTGTCTTGAGTGGTCAAATCCTGTGGCTATAACCGTAATTTTTATCTGGTCATGCATTGATTCATCAAGGGTCGCGCCAAAAATTATATTTGCGTCAGGATCAGCAGCGGAGGCTATAATTTGCGCTGCCTCATCAACTTCACTCATCGTCAAATCTCCTCCTCCTGATACATTAAACAACACTCCCCTTGCCCCATCCATGGATATCTCAAGAAGCGGAGATGCAATAGCAGTCCTTGCCGCTGTCTGAGCTCTATTCTCCCCAACTCCCGTACCAATTCCCATCAGAGCCGATCCCGCGTTTGACATGATAGTTTTTACATCAGCAAAATCTACATTTATAAGCCCTGGAACAGTGATAATATCTGATATTCCCTGCACGCCTTGAGACAAAACAGAATCTGCGACTTTGAATGCATCCATAAGCGACAGTTTTTTGTCGACAACATCCAAAATTCTCTGATTCGGTATAACAATAAGCGTATCCACTTTGTCTTTGAGTCCTTCAATTCCATCTTCAGCCGTAACCATTCTGCGTGTCCCCTCAAAAGAAAACGGTTTGGTAACAACAGCGACAGTCAAAGCTCCCACCTCTTTGGCAGCCTTGGCGATTATAGGAGTCGCGCCTGTGCCTGTTCCTCCTCCCATCCCGGCAGTCACAAAAACCATGTCTGTCCCGTCAATAAGTTTTTTTATTTTCTCGTATGATTCCTCAGCCGCTTGTTTTCCTATCTCAGGATTTCCACCAGATCCCAAACCTTTTGTTAAGTTCTCTCCTATTTGAAGCTTTGTAGAAGCCAGGCAAAGAAGTAAAGCTTGTGCGTCAGTATTGACTGACACGAATTCAACACCCTGAATTGAGGACTGGGAGATCATGGAGTTGAGAGCATTATTTCCTCCTCCTCCAACACCCATTACTCGAAGCTTGGCAAAATTTGTAGTCTGAGGTTTTATAAGCATAAGCGTTAATTACACCCATCCTAGCACACAAAAAACCGTTTTGCAATATGGGAATCCTATATAGTTTTATCTTTCAGATAGTCTTCTATATCTTCATCGAATTTATACATACTCTGTTCGATTAGTGTATCGAAATCTGGCGCAACGGTAGTATGCTCATCGCCAAAAATAGCTGCCAACTCCTGTCTTTGCGATTCATCCCCTAACATTATTGCCGACAGCATGTGCTCTCCAAATCCATGTTCTGCTTCGTTTATCCTTAAAAACTCTTTAATTCTCTGAGCATTTCCTGATGTATCTCCTCCGTCACCAATAAAATATAGCGCTGATGCATAATCAGGATATTCAAAAGTCTCTTTATTTAATTCTCCGGCTGCTTTCTTGATAGCAGGAAGCATATCTGTCCCTCCTCCTGCAATAAGCGACTCCATCAATCGAACCTTAACAGTCGACTTGGCTCCGTCACCCCAATCATATCTTATTGGACTATCATATTCCTGATCATATGTTTTTATCTCTTTTACAGTGTCGGAAAAAACAGTATTTGCGTATCTGATATAACCAAACTCATCGCCAATTCTTGAGAAAAGTTCATTGTAAAAGACAAGTAGCTTTCTTGCTCTATTAAGTTTTTCTCCAGCCATTGATCCGCTTACATCAACAACTGCTTCAGCTAAAAATTTCGGCTTAATAGATGGTTTGATGATACGAGGGTTTTTAACAGTTCCAAAAAGTAAGTTTCTTGGCTTCATGACGGAATGTCTATTAAAAGCGCCTTGGCGAGTTAGAGAATCTTCATCCAATTCAACCTCCTCTTGTCTTGGAAGTCTCTCAACGAAATATTCAAACCAATTATCAACCAACGGCATTACTTCTTCTTTAATATCTTGGTACTCGCTAAACATGACGTTTTCTTTCTCTATTTGCTGCTTAAGACTATCTAATTCTTCTAGGAGCTTTTCGTTGATCTGGTCTTCAAGTTCTTGCCTTCTCTCCTCATCCAAAAATCCATCCTCAACCATCTCATCAAGATTTTTTTTCATCTCCTCTTTCATTTGCTCCTCTTTTGATTCCAGCTTTTTCTGAAGATCCTCCTTCATATCATCAAACAAATCAGATTCCTGAGTATCTTGTTCTAACTTTTGCAAGTCTTTGAAAGAAAGGGAATCCTGAACCTGTTGATCAAGAGAATGTTTTTCTTTATTTACCTTATCGGAAAATTCTTGAGCGTTTGACAGATCGGACTCACCTTGTGAGACATCCTGATCTGAGGCCTCTTCCATTTGCAAAGGGTCCGTAGATCTATTACCCTGATCAAAATGTGACTCACCTTGTTCATCTTGACCCCCCCGATCTTGTTTATCCTGAGCTTCGTCGAAGGATCTATTTATTCCATTATCTTCTGCCTCCTCTGAAGGCGTAGTTTGATCCAGATCCTGATCTTGCTTTTGTTGCTTTGGCTTGGGCGTCGCATCCATCCTTCTCCAAGCTGATCCGTCCCAAACCTCTGACCACGCATGACCGGTCGTTGAATCAATTGTTGCTTTACCTTCGATTGCTTTTTCGACTCTATGGCCAAGGACCAATCTCGATGAAATCCCAGCTTTCCTAAGCATGGCTATATAAAGTGTGTTTGCCGAATAACACTCTAGATATTCACTTTTATCAAGATTTTGGATGTAATTATCTCCTGTCGAATCTCTCCTAAGCTTCAACTGCAGAGCCTGAGCCATTTTAAGATCCCCGTCACCCGGATAGTAATGCTTGGAAAGTAAGTAATTACGAAGTGTTTCTGCTTTTTCCAACGACCCTCCTGACGCATTTCTGATCACATCTTCTGTCTCTGTTGACAATTCACCTCTATAAATTTCTTCTGAATCTTTCTCTACAGGAGAACCAACGAAAATCGGATCTTCTTTCAAAAAATCTACTTCAAAATTGCAGTTACCACTCGTATTAATGTAAAAACATCCATTTTGATCTCGCGAAATTTCTGGTTTTGATCCGTTAAATTTAATAGACGACACAGCCAGTCCATAACCGTTAGGAATTGGAATAGACTTTAATCCTCCACCAGTAGTGCCGGAAATCGTTTGTCTTTCAGAGCTAGATATATCTTTGCTGTATGATGAGACCTGTTTCTTCTTGCTCCATGTTTTTGATTCAATATCATAGTAACTTTTTCGCCCCGAAGCATAATATCCTATCAGCGGTTTAGTGCTTGACCCGCTTGGCGTTATTTCAAAATATGGTCTCGCTGCTGCTTGTTCCTTAGATTCCCATGGAGATACTTGAGGCGTGTGATATTCATCAGAATCATCAGGTGGAATTGCAGGATCACCCGGTGTCACAGGAGGAACAGCCTCATCCTTATACTCTTCTAATTCCTGTTCAAGCTTCTCCATACTTTCATCAGCAGCTCGCTCTTCTTCTTTTTGAATCTTTGGAATATTTTCTTTAATTCCTCCTGCCAAACCCTCATAAGCGGATTCATCTCCTCTTCTGACGTAATTTAGATAATGCTCTTTAAGCCGACCATAAAGCTCTTTTTCTTCATCTGAAAGCTCAACTATCACTTGATCTCGCTGCTCTGTTCTTGCAAGTTGTAAATCTTCAGCCAGCCAATTCATTTTTAGAGCTTCCAATACTTTTTGGACTCTGGGAAGACTCCCAATATGCTGAACTGTTCTTGCCGCCTCACTCCTTAACACATCTTCTATCTGTTTTCTACCTGTAAAACCATACGCGTCAATCATTTTTTTACGAATTCTACTTTGAGCAATCCCATCATAAATAGCCTGAACAGTATCAGGAGTAACCTCAGTACCGTGCATCTGTGATACGAATTGAGCAAATCTTGGATAATCGTATTGGGCAACGTACGAAGAAACATCTCTTACTTTTCCGGCAACCGATTGCAATCCTTCTTGTTCAAGAGTAGAAACATCATAAATCAGCACATCCGGCTTCAAATCCTCCGTAACATCGATAGGTTTCTTTTCTCCGGACAACAAACCGGAAATTGCCGCATTTTTTGCTTCTCCTCCATTTGGGTAGTGGAAAGACCATGATTTGCCGGGCAAAACTTTTAATCCTCCTTCTGAGGCCTGACCTGCCAGAAAAACTTTTTCGCGGGCAAACTTATCTATTTGCGGAGGTTTTTGTGGCTCTCTTTCTTTATCCATATCCATATCTAAACCTCTTAACTAATATTAAGCAGCCGGTCTTTTTGATGATGTCCAAGTAGCCATTGCAGTTCTTACCTGCCCTCTTTCCTCTCTATTGTCAATATGTGTCAAGAAATATTTCTCAAGCAATTCTCTTGCGACTCCTTCAGGATCTGCTGTTGCTTTTTGATCATCCGGCATTTTACTAAGGATATAAGCGCACCTCCTCATTTCCCTACCTGATATCGGCTGACTAACCAAAAGATTCCCTCTAGTCGCAGAAACACGCGCTTTATCAAATTTCAACATAAATCCTTCTCGAAGTTTGTCTCCGAATTGAGTAAGCGCGAGAATAACTTCAAGATCAAATTTTTGTGTTGGATTCAGATCCGGCGCGTCATTTTGGACTCCATTCACCTCTTTATCCCAAATCTTTACAAAATCGTTGTACTCAGGATTTGATTCATATGTAAAATCAGATAAAGAGTCTACCGATCTTGCGATTCTCAAAGGCTCAGCAGAGTTAAAAGGCCGATTCGGATTTGTATCACCCTGATCTCTTTCTCCATAAAGCGGGGGGTATTCAATATCCAATTCAACCATTCTTCCTCTTGTTGCAAATTGAGGCGCAAAGGTACCTGGATAATCAGGATTCATTGAACCTATCAGCAAAACATCCTTATCCGCTTTTACTGACTTTCCAGAACTTGTCTTTAAAGTCAAAGTCCTTTTCTCATCCATAAGACCATGCAGAAATATTTGCGCCTGCTCAGTCATCGCATTCATTTCATTAAAATACATTATGGCACCCGGTGTTGTTATGGCATTTAGTACTACTGATGGCACCTTTACAGTCTGCGACGCACCGTCCTTTGATTCAAGCGTAACATCTTCTGACAGCTCAAATTCAGTTGTCCACTTGGTACAATCCATAGCAAAATATGGCCTGTTTGTTCTGTTGGCAAACATTTTTACCAATAGATCCTTACCGGTGCCTGTGTGCCCCTTCAAATTTAAAATATCTGCTTGAAGATCAATCTGCATCTTTAATGAACCCGCCATATTTTCTAGATATTTTTCGGTCTGGTTGTCAACAACCCAGTGACTCTCCCATTCAGGAACAAATCCCTTTCCGTTCTCATATTCAGATTCTGGAGCATTTTTTATACGATCCACACGATGAAGAATAGATAAATGTCTCTCTCCATAAAAACCTAAATAATCATCAAGCGCTTTTTTATACTCACCCCTGAGCGTCTCTTCTTCCTGGCTATTACCTTTTGCTTCACGCAGTTTTCTTCGAATTTCCCGAACTTCATTACCTTTATCATCAAGACCTTTCCTGATTTCAGAATTTTCTCCAAGTTTCCAGTCATTATAGTCTTTTCTTATTTTTCCAAACTCGGCATAGTTTACATACGAAGGAGGAACTGACGGTTCGATTCCATACCTGACAGCATCTTCCTTCTCCCATCCTTCATAAAGTCTTATTTTTTCCATTTCGCCTCTTGAATTAATAACTGAAAGTCCTACATCACCGTAGATCTGATCCGGCGGAATACCTGGCCCCTTGGTCCTTTCCTCTGCCATGAAAATAAGATCAACTTTTTTCTGCGTTTTCTCTTTCACATGTCCTTCCCATTTGAGGAAAAGTGTTTTTCCAAAAAGCTCCATTTGCTGTCCTGTCTCTGCAACCGTAGATAATCCTCCCCTTTCAACCTCAGACATTATGTTTGCAATCTGGACTTTCAAATACCTATCCAGCTCGTGTGAGATATCTGGATTTTGCCTTGTCATCTCTTCTATTTCTGTTCTCAGAAGCCCTAGAGACTCGCTTGATCTCATGTAAGTTTCCGCCTGCGTTCTGTCTTTAAATCCACGGCCGCGCAACCTAGCCAAAAACGAATCAACGTCTGTTCTTAATAGCTCTACTCTTTCTCCCATGACCTCCGAAGCTCTTTCCCGAACTTGAGCATAATGTTCTTTGAATGTATTTTCGTATTGTCTTGATAGATCTTGTATTTGTCTTCTTGCAGAAAGGATTGCGCTTTGAATATCAGATGCCTCCAGAGGACACTCATTTGCCAGACTCCCAAGTCTTGAAAGGAGTTGCGGAAGTCTGTATTCCTGAAAATCGGCAAAAGCCGGCATACTTGTCATTTGTTCCAATTCATTTCGAACGCCTGAGACAAGACCATTTGCCTGCTCCACAACGACAGCGCCTTGAGTTCTAAAAAGCTCTGCAGATTGTTCACCAAGTCTTGATTCTAAAGCAGTTATCTTCGAACGCGTATTTTCATCTGCCAGTCCCTCAAGAGATTTTAGCTCTGCAAGATCAGCTCTTGCTTCAGCTATACTTGCTAAGGTAAGATTTCCAGAAGATAATTTCGTATCAAGGCTTGTGATGTCATTCTCTATCACAGGAGCGGCAAGCGTTACTTCCTTATCTCTAATCGAATCCGCAATTCCACCGGTAATAAAGTCTATTTGATCAGGCTTTAACCCCTCTCCGGAAAGTCGAGATTTTAGTCTGTTTAGCGCTTGATTTATATCTGAAATATTATCCAGGTTATTTATAGTTTGAAGCTGATTATTAAATTGCGTTTCAAAATCTGTTTTTGCAGGAACTAAATGCTGGAATTGATCCACGTCAATCTTAGCTGGAGCAGCCTCTCCCTCTTTCTTGAATAAACCAGCAGCCAAACCCTGTGCAAATCTCGCAACTCTTGCTTTTTCGGCAGCTTGAGCTACCTCCTGAAAATTCGCATCATAAATTACCAGATGCCCCCTTGCATCAATTCCCCGGAGTCTTCCCTCGCTGTCAACTTTAACGTTATAAAATTTTGGCAGCTTTTTTGCCTCTTGAAGCGTATTTTTGTCAAGAAAAACATAAGAATCGCCTGATTGAAACATAAAGAAATTTCCACTTGGATCTAATTGAAGATTTGAAATATTTTCGTATTTCTGAGGAAATTCTGCTGATTCCGTCTGCCACGTGCTAGAATCATCCAGGGTAGTATCCAATTTTATTAAAGTATCTGCATTATTGCTCTGACAATAATAATAGACTTTTTTATTAATTGGGTCCCTGCAAAGATTAGTATCTACCCCTCTAATTCTATCCGTAAATAACTCGCTATCAGGCTGATTCCCGAATTTTACTATTTTTACATCATTTTCGTGTACATTTACTCCAAAACCACGCTCTGAATCAGGAATAAAAGATTTTAGACCTTCTATTCTAGAATTATTTACAGCTATTCTAATTTCCGGCGGTACCTTATTTATCCAGCTATCCAATGAATCTAACCTTTTCCAATTTCTTGGAGGAAGATTAACCCCCTGCTCATTTTTTGCCTGAAAAGCTATCAAGCCTTCTTTATCAACAAACAGCACATACTTATCGCCGATCGTTATTGTTTTTATCGAACCTATATCTTGAGTGTCTAGCCTCCATGTCTGCTGTGGAATCAATATATTTTTGCCCCCGTTTTGTCTAATCATTTCCTCCGCATACGGACGTAATCGCGCTGGAAGACCACTGACGTTTTTGCTATAATAATCGCCTTGACCAGTTGTTAGATCACCATAATAACCGCCGCTACTATTCCTTCTCAAATCTCGCCAGTCAGCAATCAAAACTTCTGTATTTGTCAGCTCATCAATTTTTCTTCCCTGGCTGTCGATAACGCCTATTTGGTTCCCGCCTTGGCCTAGTACAACTGTGTATTCACCATAAGGCTGAATAATAGCCTTTTCAGGTGAAAATTCAATGTTCTGAGGAAGCCGAACAAGAGGCGCAGAAGACTTGAGCCTCTCGGTAAGTTTTAGTTCTGGTAAAGAAGACTCTCCTTCGCCACTAGATTGAGCTTTTTGCTGATTATCTCTTTCCTGCTGCATAGGCTGCTCCATATCTCCTTTATCTTATAACACCCGACTTAAAAATTGCAAATAAGGTGAAAGAAATTTTAGGGCAAAAAGGATTTGAGGAATTTGAGGAATCTTGGCAATACTTTGCCGAAGCTCAAAAACTGCATTT
>MFNO01000036.1 GCA_001782075.1 Candidatus Levybacteria bacterium RIFCSPHIGHO2_01_FULL_38_26 | reverse complement strand
GACACGGCTGTAACAACTGGGACAGAAAGCTTTGACTATGCTATCCCCACAGCAATAAATCCGGGACAATGTTTTCGGTACAAAATATTTCTATCAACATTAGACTCAACCCAGACTCCTACTTTTTATGATATAACTATTAATTACGCACCATGAAGAAAAAATTCGAAATTCCCGCCCAGGGACGGACGGGTTTCACTCTTATAGAGCTCCTAATCTACATGGGCATACTTTCCATACTCCTTGCTGCTTTGTCGCAAATCTTTGGATCAATCATAGATGCTCAGCTCGAATCCGAAGCCACGTCTTCGGTACAGCAGGATGGCCGCTTTATATTCTCAAGACTTGCGTATGATATTAACAGGGCTCAAGACAGCGCAGGTATAATACAACCAGCGTCTTTAGGAGCTACATCAACCGCTTTGCAACTAAATATAGATGGTGTAAGCTATACATATAGTCTTAATGGTGGAAATCTTGAGCTGGCAGAAGGAGCTGTAACAAATGCGCTCAATAGCTCAGAGACAACAGTTTCCAATCTCAGCTTTACAAGACTTGGCAATTCTGGGGGCAAAAATACAGTACAGATTGAATATACTGTAACAAGCAAAATAATACAGCCAAAAGGGCTGGAAACGAAAGATTTCCAGACAACGATTGGAATAAGATGAGACAAAAAAAATTTAAATTGCAAAGAGGGCAAGCCTTGGTCACTTTATTGTTTTTCATGATAATTGCGATCACCGTAACCTCGGCGGCTGTGGTAATTATTTTTAACAATTCAGTCTCGGCGCAAAAACTCGAGGAAGGAACGCTTACATATTACATCGCCCAAAGCGGCGCTGAAAATGCTATACTTCGCCTGCTTCGTAATCCCAACTACTGCGGTGAAACACTGCCTATCGACACAGGCACCGCGGCTATAACGGTGGTGGATGGCGCAGGCGGGTGCAATGGGATAAGCCCTATCACTGTTACATCAACGGGAACATCTGGAGACTTCCAGCGAAAAATTCAAGTTGTGGCAACATATGTAAGTAACGTTCTTACTGTCACGTCGTGGAAGGAGATTTACTTATGACAGGAACCATTTATCTTCATAAAAACGGATTTTTTTTGTACGATGACAAAACAAAAAGAATATTTCAATTGGGTTTTAGACCCGAAATAGCAAGAGATTTTGAAATAATTAATTCTGATCAATTAAATCTGGATATTAAATCGTTTGTGGAATCCAACAAAATTGCTCCAATTCCCCTGATTATGGTCGTTTCCCATGATATGTTTTTCGAGAGAGACTTCCCCGCCCTTACCAAAGAACAGCAAGCAGCTGAAACTCAGAGATTCCTGGACAATATTCCTTTTGAAGTCATAGTCTCAAAGGTTATTATCTCTGAAAAGGGCTTTAGAATCATCGCGGGAAACGGTCATTTTATAGAAGAGGTGAGGAAAGCATTTCAAGCATTGGGATTTAGCATAAATATAGCGCTTCCATCAATCGTTTTTGGAAATATTGGCGAAGAGTTAAATGAGACAACAATAAAAATAATACTTGGGAAATATGCTCCTCTGAAACAATACAACCTCCTAAAATTAGAACCTATAATAAATCCACCTCCGGCTCAAAAAGAACCAGAAAAAGAAGGAGGAGAAAAACAGGAAGAAGTTAGTAATGACAATGGTAACAAGAGGAAGAATCTGATCGTGATTGGAATTTTTATTGTTTTCTTGCTGACTTTGGCAGCAGTTGTATTTGTAATACTTAATATAATAAACTCATAGTAAAATTCCACTTGACAAATCTTTTTTTGTATGCATAAACTAATATAGTAAATGAAAAGTTATCTGCCCAAGAAAATGTCTAAACAAAAGGGGTTCACACTCATCGAGCTTCTAGTCGTCATCGGAATCCTGGCAGTCCTCTTAGCAATCACCCTTATCGCCATCAACCCAGCAAGACAATTTGCAAATGCGAATAACACACAACGTAGAAGTGATGTAAATCAAATTCTAAATTCGATCGGCCAATATTCCGCAGACAATAGAGGCGACATAACTGCATTAGGAACTATATCCTCAGATCCACTTGACCCAACTCAAATAAGTAATACTACTGTTGTAGCTCCAGCTACGAGTATAGGTAATGCGTTTTGCACAACTCTTGTGACAGAATACATAGCTGCATTACCTTCAGATCCGCTTACCAACACTGGAACTCCGGTTTTAGAAGCTGATTGTGTAGGCGCAGACACTTGGGACACAGGATACACGATGTACAGAAGCGCTACTGATAATCGTATAACAGTAATAGCTCCTGGCACTGAACTTAATGATAGTACTCCAGCCATTATTGAAGTTACCCGCTAATCTTCGTTATATAAATAGACTTTTAAAATAAAGCTTACTAATGAAATATATTAAGAATTAAATTCTTATTTCCCGAATTCTTACTCGAAGTCCGCTAGCTCTTTTACTTCTAATCTTTGGATTATTTTTCTTTATATCGGGTGTATCTCACTAGTCTAGATGGCTATGTAGATTGATCCTGCGGTTGTTGGATTGGTTCGTCTGCCATAAACTAATTGTAGCACGTTTGGAAAGAATGGCCAAAATGGGCGAAATTGGCCAAGTTGTTTCTAGAACGACATGTAAAGACTTTCCGTATCTCAACCATTTATTCTGAAACTGAATAATTGGAATTGATAAAACAAGGTGTGCAAAAAGCTAGGTTTGTTCAAGATAAAGAGCATTTATTGTATACATTATACTTAACGGAGACAAAGCTAATCTACTCGGTAACGATACAAAATTACCATGGTAAAGAGAAAAAAAACGCATGCGTGAATTGAAGCTAAAAATTAAGTTGATTATTTGTGATACAGAAATTAATAGTTGACATAAAATAAACCTATAATTTATATATATAATGGTGCGCTTTAAAAGTGTAATTTTAAACGGGGGAGCTAGTCCAACTCTACTTCTCGATTAAGTAGCCGCTTGACAACTTCACGGTCAAAAGATCGAGAAAGGAGGGATTAGCTTATGGCACATGTTTTACCATGTTGCCCAGTATGCAAAAAAAAGCTCCGAAAGTGTAAATACGCAATCAGAGCTTTTAGGTCTAAAAAGTAGAGACCGTTAGGTTGAACTAACGAGAAAGAGACTAGCTCTTACATCTAAAATCGCAATTATTTTTAGGTTTACTAGGTGGTAAATAATACTACAGACGTTAACTCCGTTAAGTAGGAAATACCCTTAAATTCCATTAGCACGGAAGCCTAGTTAACCTAAAAATGACTACGATTATTAAAGAACTTTTATCAGGAATGCCATTTAACCTCAATTTTTCTGCTTGTCAACACCAGTTTAACCTTATCTAAACAAATCTAAAACGATTTGTCAAATGGCAAAATGGGTGGTTCTCCCCTCAAGACACGGAAAGGACAAGGGAAGATAAACAGTGGAGACTTGTTTAGTTTGAACCCATAGGAAATACTTGACTAATGCTGTTTTTATTTTTAAAATTGTATGATAGAATAATGTTATGACTATTGACCTTGTAAACATTACTATTACTGTAATTGTTGCTGCTGTTTCTGCTTTGGCTGTATCGTTTTTTTGGATAGGGCAATATAAACATAAAGTAGATACGCTTGAAAAAGATATTGAAACTCTCAAAAAAGAACACAAAGAAATGTCTACACAATTAACTGAATGTAGTACAAAAATTGATGAAAGAACTCAAAATGCTGCTGCTACCTACACTAAAAGAAAAAGTCCTATTTCCCTTAATGAAAAAGGTGAGGATATATTGAGCAGAAGTGGTTCTGATAAATTCGTATTAGAAAATAAAGATGAACTTGTTAAGAAAATAAAAAATAAAGCTCCAAAAACTGCCTATGATGTTCAAGTTGCCGCAAGGGAAGTTGTTGAAAGTCTTCAAAATGAAGATAGATTCGCTCCCTTTAAAAATTTTGTTTATAAAGAAGGTCTTGAGATAGGCTCAATTTTTATAATAATGAGTATCTATTTGAGGGATATTGCCTTACCTTTGTTGGGATATACAAGAGAACAGGTAGATAAAACAGACCCACATAAAATTAAAAACGAAGAAAACAAGGTTTAATATTAAGCGGGAAACAGTACAAAAACGACTTAAAAAAACCAAACAATAGAAACAAAAGATTTTAAGAATTTGTTGCTGAAAGCTGATCTTTTTTCACGACAATCTATCTAAGCATCTTATAAAGAGATCCCATATCCAAGTGGCAATTAATACATCTCTTGACACTTTAAATACTACCGTTCCTCACGATAGAAAAGAGTAATCTAAGATTTTAATAAGATCTGGACTTTATATCCCGAAACCGGATGGTATCGCGTGCGCATCCCAAAAGTGCTGGTTAGCAACTGTTCCGTGGGACATTAATACTTCAAATTGCCCCCAGATACAATATCCTCCATCACCTGTAGGCGTTCCCGTAGCTCCGCAATCACCAATCCACTTGATTCTGTACTGCCAGACTTCTCCTGAGCCGTTCGGCACTTTTCCGTTCCAGTTATTATCAATCCAAGCGCCATAAGGCCCGTTGTTCCAACCCTCTGCGTTACCCCTGTCCCATTCCGCATTCCATTTCATCTTTAGGTGATCGTTTGCGTAAACAGTAAGACCGTAGGTCGCACCATCAAGGGTACCGTCAACCCCGTCAGACGCACCTTCAAAAATACGGGTATCTCTGTTATAACCTAACGCATCAAACCCCCTACCTGTTGGATTATTGCTTCTGTTATCGTTTCCCGCAAGAACTGCTACCGTAGCTACAACAAGAGAAAAAGCAACAATTACGAAAATTATCTTGGTATGAAAATGCATAGAAAATCCTTTATTTTTGGCCAATTCTTTCACCTCCCTTCATAATTAAGATAAACACAAATCGTAAAACTAGTCAAGAAAAGGTCTCAAATTGAATGTTATAAGATGGTAAAGAGAGCATTTAGAGGGCGCCGCAGGAGGTGTAGACGGAGATCTCATCGCTTGATTTGTGAATATTGATTGCCAAAGGCAATTGCTGCATCAGCTGCGCCATGGAAACATCCAGCATTGTCGTTGATCGACCATCTAAAACAGGATTTAGAGGATAAACTACTTCCCCCACTCCAGGACATACGCCCATATGAACATGAGCTGGCTGAGAAACCCCAGCTTCGTAACCAGCAACAAAAATATCCACTATTGTTCCGCCATTTGTTTCCTTCAGATTAGCTACTCCGGATTCTTCTGAATCGCTCTGGGCAGAAAGCAGAACAGACATCTCCTCAGATCCTCCTGTCATCATATAGTCTCCATTCTGCTGCATGGATTCTGGCTGACTAACCATTGACCTATTATTCCACATTGTAATCGTTATAAAAAATATTATAATAAGTAAACCGCCACCCAAAATTATTAAATTTCTATTACTCATCAACTTTATCATAAGCATATCTTTTCTTCTTTGTCAAGATACCAGAATTATATAAGTCTCAAGAATTTTTCTGACTTTTTTTAGTGAATTTCTCCTGCCAAATTACCAAAAGAGGAGACGCGTTAAAAATAGAAGAGTATGTTCCGCTAACAATACCAATTAAAAGCGCTACTATAAACCATCTCGTGTTTTCTCCACCAAGCAACAGCAGGGAAAAAAGCACAAGTATGGTAGTAAATGACGTATTAAGCGACCTGACCATAGTTTGAAGAATTGAATCGTTTACTACTCTGTCAAAAGGCAATCCCGGCATCCTTCTTAGATTTTCCCGAATTCTGTCAAAGACAACAATAGTATCATGAACTGAAAATCCTATAATTGTAAGAATCGCAGTGAAAAAAAGACTGTCTATCTCAACTCCGAAAAAATGTCCCAAAATAGAAAATACTCCCACAACAACCAAAACATCATGTATCAAAGCAATAATTGTGCAAACTCCAAAACGAAAGCCGCTGGCTGGTTTTGGAACTTTGCGAAAAGACCAGCTTATATAAAGAACTATTAGTACAGATGCTAAAATTACCGCCTTTACTGCGTTCTCTGTGGTCTCTCTCCCAATGGTTGGGCCTATTGTTTCAAAAGATTCTAGTTTAAAATTCTCTACCTTTTGCTCTAGCTGGCTTAAAAACTCTGCATTTAGTTTTTGATCTAGAGGCTCTGTGCGTATAAAGATATGGTCTTCGGATCTTTCTATAGTAGTTGTTTTAATTTTTTTATCATTTAAGACTTCTCTAACTGTGTCTACCGTTGTGTCTGAAACCCCCTCAGAAATTGCAAGCGAAATGCGAGATCCCCCAGCAAAATCAATGGATAGATTTAGCCCAAACAAAAACAAAGAAACTATGCCAGGAATGATAACAATAAATGATATGACAAGATATAAATATTTCTTTCCTATAATATCCATAATCCTATTTATAAACCAATCTTAAAAGCGTTCTTGTCACCACGATCGCTGAAAACATCGAAATCAATACTCCAATTGCCAGAACAAGAGCAAATCCCCGTACGATTCCAGTGCCGAACTGATAAAGAATAAAGCAGGTTATTAAGGTTGCTATATTTGAATCCCTTATTGACGTCCATGCTCGCAAAAATCCAAGCTCAAGCACCACTTCACTTCTTTTGCCCAAGCGTTTTTCTTCTTTCATTCGTTCAAAGATCAAAATATTTGCGTCAACAGCCATGCCAACAGACAAAACAAATCCCGCTATCCCTGAAAGCGTAAGTGTAATACCATACGGGGTCAAAGAACTGAGTTTAAAAATTGCCAGGGTTATTAAAACATAAATTACCAATGCAAGACTAGCTATAATACCAAGCCCTTTATACAAAACAATCATAAAAATCACAATAACAATAAATCCCAAAATTCCAGCGAAAAGACTCTGGGCAAGAGAGATTTTTCCAAGCGTTGGACCCACAACATGCTGTTCCAAAACCGAAAGCGGCACAGGCAAAGCCCCAGCGTTAAGCTGAATACTGAGTCTATTCGCGGAGTCAGAAGTGAAGTTTCCGCTAATTACCGCGTTGCCGTCCAATATTGGCGTTTGCACTTCTGCCGCTTCGATAATTTGATTATCTAAAACAATAGCAACAAGTTTACCCACATTTCTTGTTGAGATCTGGGCAAATTTACTCCCTCCTTCTTGAGTAAAAATTAATTGCACCTGAGGCTTGCCTGTATTTGGATCGAATGTCACACTTGATTCCTGCAAATCTGCGCCTCCTAGGTCTGTCTCTCTGGCATTTGGGCCTAAAACTTCAAGTATACCCAATGGATACGCGGATGGCGAGGCGGTCTTGCCGGACTCACTGGCTTCCTCTTCCCAAAACTCAAGTTTTGCAGTGGTACCGATAAGCCCAATTGCCGAACTTAAATCTGTAATTCCCGGAAGCTCAACGATAATTCTATAATCATCCTGACTTTTTGCTGTCTGAATAACGGGCTCGGAAACTCCAAAAAGGTTAATTCTTCTTTCTATAATAATTTTTGCCGCATCTATTGCCCCGTCTCTTTTGTCTTGGGCAATATCCTTCATATCTGCCTTAAATGTAATGCTTGTTCCGCCTTCCAAATCCAAACCCAAACGGTATGAAAGATCATTTGGTCCAATGAAAGGCCGCAGAATTCTTTGAGGATCAAAATTGCCTATTCTTGGAAGATCGATAACAACCGAAATGAATGTTATGATTATTATGAAAAAAAGGACAAACCGTGGACTTCTCATGAAAGCATGCTTTCCTCATCTCCTAAAAGCATTACCCGAGATCCTGAAAGAATGGAAAGAATGAAAGGATCTCTTTTTTTCTTTCTAAACAAAAATTCTTCTTCCGACATTACAGTATAATTAATCTCTGTATTTAATCGTTTTTCTTCTTCTCGTATCAGAGCCGCAAGCTCAGGCAGCACAATTGTTCCAACGATCAAAAAATCAACCTCCTCAGGATCTTTGGGAAGCCTTCTGGAGAATCTGCCTGAAAACATCGCGTATTTTATTTTGCCGATTTTAGCCCTGTTTTTGAGTATTTCCTCTCCCAATCCAAGTATCTTGACCCCCAACCTCAAAAGATCAAAGTAAAAAGTATAATTTTTGTTGAGTTGGTAATAAACTCTATTTGCGCGAGGCTCTTTTGTCAATAAAGAGCGTTTTTCCAAAAACAGCAACTCTCGTCTTACAGCGTTTATCTCATCTCCCGTACGCCTTACAAGTTCTCTGACGTGATACATATCAGAAGGAGACGCAAGAAAAACTTTAAGCAACTTTACCCTTGATTTTGACGTAATTAGATCAGCTAACATTTACTACTCCAAACTCGGGCAGTATTTCAAACCAAATATTTCCTCTGTTAAATTCAATTGGCGAACCGCTTTCGTCAAATATTAGAGTTCTATCTGTTCTGCTGTCCTTGCTCCAGGTGCCTTCAATTTCTTTCCCGTCCATAAATATCAAGGCTTCACCAGTGCCTTTTGTCCGATACAAAAGATGAATATTGTTTTCGTATCCATCATTGGCTCTCCCCTCCCGCATAAATAAAACCACGACATTTCTGGCGGTTAACTGCTTTTCGGTGTTTTTATCCAAATGAGGTTTGCCGCCATTGTCTCTTTTGTATGCATTGAGGGTTTTATCATAAACCCAGTCAACTGCGTACTCCGTATAATCTTCCCACGGTTCAAGACGAACTGTCTGCGCTGCAGGTCTTTCTGATTCCTTTGCGTCGTCTTTAAATGAATATGCCACAAAATCCTCATCCCATGAATTGCCATCCTTGTCAACATTGGTCAATTCTCTAACTTCTGCCACCTTCCAAAGTTCTGAAGTTTCCGAAAACATAGTGTGTTCTGTGGCGACATCCCTGCCGTTTGGTCTCTCAACTCTTTTGAATGTCGGATAGGAAAGGTTAAATTGGCTTAAATCATTGTATAGATTCCAACCATAATCTCCTATCTGCCCAAGCGCGTTTGCCGGCCCTGGAGTATTCGCACCGCCAACGTGCGCGTAAAGCGGATAATCTCCATATTCAGAAACCCAATCAAGAAAGTAAGTTCTTGCGCTTCTAACAGGACCTATGACCCCAGCGTCATTGCAATAAAATATTGCCAAAAACCTCGTAATTCCCCCCTCTGCTACTGCTTCATAAACAACGTCTGCCGCAGACAACCCGGACTGAGGACGAGATTCCGTGTGGTTTTCGATCATAACCCCCAAAGGTCTATGTTTCTCCCACCATTCCCTCTGCTTTTTGGAATATTTCTCTCCGTTTAAAGGACAGGGTTCTGTTTTGGGCAGGTTATCATCAAAAGCCAACGCGTCTTCATCGCCGTTTTGAGTCTGCGGATCTTCCATGCCTTGAGTAAAGCCCTTTTGTGAAAAAAGCATGTATGACGCGCCTGTTGCAACAATATAAACAAAAACTACCAACAAAACACTTATGATCTTTTCTCTACTCATATTTTAAACGCGTTTCTTTTAGAACTTTTTTTTCCTCCTCGGACAACTCATGCTCTACTCCTTTGCCGTTTACAATTCTTTTTGTATACCATCTGGTACCGGACCTCGAGTATAGACCTGATATAATTACTCCTGTATCATTAGCGTCACTTAGAGAGAGTATAAAACTTTGATCTCCGCCTGTATCTTTAAATGGATTAAAACGCAAAAGCCCAACTTTTTGAATATGGAGCTGACCTTCTTTATGGAGCTTTTCAGAGTACGTCTTCAGCTGATCTATGTCTTTTTTAGATGATGCTACGTCTTTTATGAGACTATCCGCCATAGACTTAAAGCCTTTGTCGGCTCCACCATCCGCCATTTTATTATAACGCGACAGTGTTTTCCAGAAAAATAATGTAAGAGTCACAAGCCAAATAGCTATAACAACGTTTGCCAAGACGACAAAATTGGACAACATAGATATTCATATATTAGCCTCTTGACAGCGTGAAGTCAATAGTGTAGTCTAGGCAAGTGTATACGATGGGAAGGAAACGAAAGACTTATAAAGAGAAAATTGTATCTGATCTTAGACGCAAGGTTTATAGTCTTGAAAGCGTAAATACTCATTCCTTTGTGCCTGAAAATAAAAATTCTTCCTCAATCGCTACCCTTCAAAACCAAGTAAGATTTGATCAAAACCAGTCTACTTTTGTTCTATTCGATATTAAAAAAACCTCGATCTTAACAGCATCCATAATCGCCATACAAATTATTCTCTTTTTAATTTTAAAAAACAATATTGTATCAATACCGGGGATTAGTTATTAAAATATGAAGGGGGCCTTGCTCCCGAAGCCCGATCCTAAATAAGGCTCAAAAATACATTTAGGAGCGAAGCCCTCCTTCGCTTAAAACTACGGAGGGTGAAGGGGGGTGAAAAATATGGCATCGATGTATTGTGTTAAATGTCGAGCAAAAAGGGAAGATCCAAATGCTGTAGCAGTCACCATGAAAAATGGCAAGCCAGCAATGAAAGGTAAATGTCCAGTCTGTGGTACGGGAATGTACAAAATTGGAAAGGCTTAATTTAAGCCACACTTGGAAGCTTCCAATAAAACCCCTGCTTTTAAAGTCAGGGGTTTTTATTTATATGTCCAAAATGCATACAAGAGGCAAATGATCTGACAAATCTACCCTTGGACAATAATAATCCAAAACTTTTATATTATGGCTTACAAAAATCATATCAACCACCGAAGTCGCGTACCCAGCTTTATCTTTATGCTTCATGTTAAAAGACGACGTCAGATCGTTCTTGAAAACATTTGCTAAATACTTTTCTATGTTTTGAATCGTTTCCGTGTTGGGCAGAATATTAAAATCGCCAGCAAGAATTACATTTTCCTTATTTTTTACTTTTTCAACAATAATATTTCCCATTTTCAAACGCCTCTTATTGTCTCTCCCGTTTTCGCCCCAGATCCCATGAACATTAAAAACATCAATCATGCTCCTTTTTACGTTTACTCCTGCGTGAATCATGTTCCTGGGTTCAAATTCCCAGCTGGTTGCCTTCTCTTCATTAAATTTACCATAAGGTATGTCAAAAAAAGCAACATCCTTCTCTACAATAGGAAATTTCGAAAAAATAGCATTGCCCTTCTCTATATCTCCAATCGATCTGGTATCCAGTAAAGCCGCGGCAAAAAAATAGTATGGGTAATCAAGATTTTTCCCAAATTCCTCTACTGATCTAAAATTTTTATCAAAACTGGGATCTTTGCCATCATAAACTTCCTGCATGGCGATAATATCAGGATTTTCCTTCTTTATAAAAGAAACAATGTTGTCTATGAGCCTTCCCCCCTCCCAGATATTCAGAGTCACAAATTTTATTTTCATTTGTAATGAATCAGCTTATAAACCTTCACTACTGACACATTCCATTCGCCAGCTATTTCCGCTCTGCCAAACCCGGCAATTTCCCAAAGCGAATTGCCCAATGGGGCACAAGGATTGGTTTCGCAAACAACCATCAGCTGATCTGTCACAGTCTTGCGCTGTGGATCTTTTTGAGGATTTTCGATTGTCAGTGGATGCCTGTCCCATACCGTGAAGAAATACCGGTATGCGTGGTCAGAATTACTTCCTGTAATAAGAGCAAAATTAAAAGGCTTACCATCCGTTTTGTCAACCACAAATCTGGAAATTTCTTCAACCTGGGCAAGCTGTCTGTTTGGCGTATACCTAAAGGGAATGCCTTGAAAATTAACCCACAAAAGAATCGCCAAAACTCCAATGCTCAAAAACTTCCCAATTTTTTTGGTCAACATGCTTGAGATAAATAAACCAACGAGTAAAAAAGGCAGGGGAAACATGAATCCAAAATAATAATCGTAAATAGGCTTGTTGTAAAAACCAAATAGCCCTATTCCCAAAACCAACCATGTTAATATTAAAACATACTTACTAACTTCAGAATTTCTTTCTCTGAAATTTTTATAGAACTTAAGTAAAAAAATAGAAACACTCGCGATGCCTAAAATAAGCGTTGCGTAGTACCAGGCAGCCATATTGGGATGCGCCCCGAGTGCCACTTGCTCCGGAGGCGGAAAATTTGTAACAAGTCTTCCAAACAGTCGGAAAAAGACATCATAAATTGTTTCAAAAAAACGAGCGCTGGCACCCGTGTCTCCTGATTGGAAAATAAAATTTATTATGCTTTGAAAATTTTGAAATCCATGGCGGATTTCAAACAGTAAAAAAGGCAACCAGCCGACAACAAAACCCAAGAATACAAAAAAATAATCCTTCAAGGTTCTCCAGGCTCTCCCCGCATATATTCTTGAAATCAAAATATATACCCCAGCTATAACTCCCAAAAAAGTAGCCAAATAATGGAGCTGCATTAAGATTCCAAGCAAAATGCCGCAAAAAGCAAACAAAATTATTTTATTTCTATTTACCGCTTTGTAAAGAATATAGAGAAAAAGAAGCGAGAAAAACGGCATAGGATTCGGATTCCAGGAAGATCGTGAGTAAGCAATAACAAGCGGTGAAATACCATAAATAGCCGCGGCGATCAAGCCTGCCCTAGAACCGAAAAACTCGCTTCCCACCCTATAAACAAGCCAGACTGTAGCAATTCCAAAAAGTGCTACCATTACCGCTGGACCAACAGGATTGAAGTTAAACAACAAAAGAAACGGCGCCATAAAATAGTAATAAATAGGACCCAAGAAGAATCCCCCGACCGAAGCTGCAGGGCCAAGCAGAGTCAAATCACCATGCAACATGTTGTAGACTACCAAAACATCCCGCCCTTCGTCTCCCAAAAACGTCATGTAATCCTGGATTCTATAAAGTCTTAAAAACGCGGCGCTAAGTAAAATGAGAAGAACAGCTACCGTACCGATTGAAAATTTACGGTTTATCCTACTTTTTCCTGAAGTTTTGCCAAAAAGGAAACTCGCCATCTTTTCCATATAAACACATTATACATCGTATAACTGTAAGGGATAACAAAAAAGATTATTGCAAAAATTAACAAAATTTGCCTCGATGATTCTCCATAATAATGAGTTCCAATTCCCAAGACTGCCGATATCATCACAAGAGAACCTAAGGCTACCAAATTAAATTGAGGAAATTTGAGCAAAAATTTTAATGGTTTAGTAATCCTGTGCTTTTTAAAAGACCAAAAATTATTCATGGAAAAATTCCATATAATAGCAAGCTCTCCTCCTATTGCCCCGGCAGCAGAAGGATGCATGCCGTTTTTAAACAATACCTCAAGGGTAATAGCGTTGATGGCATATCCAACAAGCCCTGTAATCGCGTATTTTAGAAATGATGAGTGAAGCACCTCATGAAAACGTGCCGTGATGACATATTTAAGAAGGTTTGTTATATACTCAAGAGGAGCAATTTTTGACCGCCCCAAAGTTCTGTCATGAGCCGCGAAAGGGACTTCCGCGACTCTAAATCCGTCTCTAACGGCTTTGTGTAAAAATGCCACCTGAAAAGTATAGCCCTTAAAACTTATCATTTCATTTCTCTCCTTCAAAAAAACTTCTTTTTTAATCGCTCTAAATCCTCCTGTCCAATCATGAATACGAAACCGCATCAAAATAGTTCTAACCAAAAGATTGCCAACAATGGAAAATACTTTGCGATGAAGTCCCCAATTGGCGGGTATCGAGCCGCCATTGCTGTATCTGGTCCCAATTGCCATATCGTGTCCCTGTTCGATTTTTTCCAGAAATATAGGGATTTTTTTTGGATCATGGAAAAAATCAGCATCCATTCCAAAAAGAATATCTGCATTTAAATTCTTCATTGCATAAGTCATACCTCTAACCAATGCTGCTCCCAACCCTTGCTTTTCTCCGCTACTAAGGGCAATGTTGTCCCATTTTTTCATAAATCTTTTTACTACCGTCCCAGTGCCGTCCGGCGAGTTATCATCAGCAACCAAAATACTCATATCGTGGTTTTTTATTTTGGGAAAAATATCCTGCTCCAAAATAGGAATTAGCCTCTCTATATTGTCCTTTTCGTTGTAGGTGGGAAGAATAATAACTACTTTCACGCTGTTTTTTTCTCCATCTCAAGGTCCGTATTAACCATCATCTCAACAAGTTTTTTGAAGCTTGTCTTTGGCTTCCAACCCAAGATTCTGTGGGCTTTACTTGCGTTTCCGATTAGGTAATCAACTTCTGCAGGTCTTGTAAATCTTGTACTGTTTGAATCTATGTACTTTTCGTAATCATCTACTCCAACGGTCTTAAATGCGAGTTTTACAAATTCTCGGACAGAATGATTCTCTCCGGTTGCTATGACATAATCATCTGGTTTTTTTTGCTGAAGCATAAGCCAAATAGCCTCAACGTAATCACCGGCAAATCCCCAATCCCTTTTGGGAGCAAGGCTTCCAAGCACCAGCTTCTTCTGCTTTCCCAAACTAATTCTGGCAACCGCATGGGTAATCTTTCGGGTAACAAATTCAAGTCCTCGCCGGGGAGATTCATGGTTAAAAAGAATCCCGCAGCAGGCAAAAATTCCAAAACTCTCTCTATAATTCACAGTTATATAATGCCCATAAACTTTAGCCACCCCATAAGGACTTCTTGGGTAAAATCTTGTATTTTCATTCTGCGGCGTTTCAGTAACTTTTCCAAACATTTCAGATGAAGACGCCTGGTAAAATTTTACCTTAGGGTTAACAATCCTAATTGCTTCAAGAAGCCTGGTAACACCCAAAGCCGTAACCTCTCCTGTGAGGACTGGCTGATTCCATGATGTTTTTACAAAAGATTGCGCGGCCAGGTTATAAACCTCATCGGGTTCAGTTTCCTCTATCGCGGCATTCAGAGAGCTTTGGTCAAGTAAATCCCCAGGTATCAACTCTACTCTATCTTGAATGTGAGCTATCCTTTCGTTATTGATGGTGCTTGTTCGCCTGGTTAATCCATAAACCTTGTACCCTTTGGAAAGCAAAAGCTCAGCCAAATAAGATCCGTCTTGACCGGTAATTCCGGTGATAAGTGCTTTTTTCATAGTTCGACAAGCTTACTATTCATTCTAAACAATCTTTCTCCAATAATCCAGAGTATCTTTCAAAGTAACTTCTATTGGAATTTTGGGTTTCCAATTTGTAAGTTTCTTAAACTTACTTGCGTCGCATAAAAGCTCCGGTATGTCTACTGGTCGAAATTTCTCCTTGTCGGTACTGATTTCAATTTTCACGCTTGACATACCAAGAAGCTTATCTAGAATATCAGAAATTTTGTAAGATTTTTCAGAACCGATATTGTACGCTTCACCAAGTTTTCCTTTCTCAATTGCCAAAACATACGCCCTTACCACATCCCTAACATCTGTAAAATCCCTTTTGGCAGTCAGATTTCCAACATGAATAACCGGCTTAACAATTTTTTTTTCTATCTCCGCTATTTTGCGGGCAAAATCCGCGACGACAAAATTAGAAGACTGTCTTGGGCCTATATGGTTAAATGGCCTTACTCTAACCACCTTTAGATTATATGAAAGATAATATTGAAGTCCCAAAAAATCCTGCGAAAGCTTGGACACGGCATAAGGCGAGGATGGCATCAGCTCTGTGTCCTCATCCATAGGTAAACTTTTTTTGCTTACCAAGCCATACACTTCGGCTGAGGAAATTACCAGAATTCGCGCGTCAAGCAACTTATTTGACAACACTTTGGAAAATAAATTTATCTGTGCAGCAATATTGTTTTCAATCGTCTCTAAAGGATTTTTGAAACTTGCCGCGGGCGAAGCCAAAGCCGCCAAGTGAAAAATATAATCAGGCTTCACTGATTTTAAAAGATCGTTAACTTCATCTTCTTTAGTAAGATCACTTTTAACAAGTCGTATCTTGTCTTTTGTCTCACCTAATATTGCAATACTGTCTTGATATAAATATGTACCGCTAACATCATATTCATTTTTTGAAATTAAAAATTCAGCAAGATGACTTCCCGCAAACCCTGTAACACCCGTAATAAGAACTCGCTTCATCTGCCGACTCCTTTGTATGCAAATCCCATTTTCTTTAGAATTGTTGGGTCATAGATGTTTCTTCCATCAATAATAGCCGGCTTTTTCATCAGTTTTTTTAGCTTCTGCAAATCAAGTTCTTTAAATTCATTCCACTCTGTTAAGATGATTAAAATATCGCTGTCTTTAGCCGCACCATATGCATCGCTGTCAAACTCTACATTTTTTAGAATTTTTTTAGCGTTTCTCATGGCAACTGGATCGTATGCTTTTATTCTAGCGCCCTCCTCTTGAAGTTTGTTTATCACAACTATTGAAGGCGCGTCTCTCATGTCGTCTGTATTTGGTTTGAATGCCAGTCCAAGAACCCCAATCGTTTTCCCGGTAATTTTATTTCCCAAAAGCGATTTTGCTTTTTGGGCAATATCCATCATTGTGTCGTAATTTATCTGTTCAACGGCTTTAAGAATGTCAAAGTCATACTTGTATTCCCTTGCTATTGCGATCAAAGCTTTTACGTCTTTTGGGAAACAGCTTCCGCCATAACCGGCGCCTGCATTAAGAAACTCTTTTCCAATCCTTTTGTCCAATCCCACTGCCTCAAGCACCCTCGTGCCATCAGCTCCTGTGATTTCTGAAAGTTTGGCAATCGCGTTGGCGAAAGAAATCTTAGTCGCAAGAAATGCGTTTGAAACGTACTTTATCATCTCCGAGGTGTTTACATCTGTAGACACAATCTGACCATCAAGAGGTTTATGCAGACGAACCATTAAATCCCTTGCTTCTTTTGATTCTGTGCCAATTACAATTCTGTCTGGCGTCAGGGTATCGGAAATCGCCTGTCCCTCTCGCAAAAATTCTGGAACCGAGGCTATGTCAAATTTTGCCTTTTTTGGTTTTTTGGAAGAGACGATCTCTTTTACTTTTTTGTTGGTACCTACAGGAACCGTGCTTTTTGTCGCGACCACAGTGTATTTGTTCCCAAGATTTTGTCCGACTTTTCCCGCAACTTCAAAAACAACTGAAAGATCCGCTTCTCCAGTTGCTTTTGGAGGAGTACCAACAGCAATAAAAACAATGCTTGACTGAGGGATTGCCTTTTTATACTCAAGAGTAAAGAGAAGACGTTTTGCCTGGAGGTTCCTTTTGACCAGCTCCTCAAGTCTTGGTTCGTAAATAGGAATTATTCCTTTCTTGAGATTTTCGATCTTTTCATATGTATGACCTATTACCCAAACCTTATTACCAAGATCAGCAAAAATCGCTGCCGAAACAAGCCCCACATACCCGTGGCCGATAAATGTTATAGTCATAATAAAACAAATTTAAAAGTCAAAATGCAAAAGGCAAAAGCATAACTCAAAATTAAAAAGTATCTAAACTTTTGACTTTTAACTTGTAATTTTGAATTTTGACCTTTGAATTTTGACTTCTTCTAGTCCCTCTTCAAGCCCTCTCATCTTTACCCCTAGGCTTTGTATTTTATCATTTTTAAGCGCCAAATGGAAAGGCCTTGGTGCTCGGTTTCTGAAATACTCTGCTCTTGTAATTTTGGCAATACTATTCTCTTCTAAACCAAAACTCTTTGCAATCTTACATGCAGCATCATAAGGGGTTATAAACTCGCTTCCAACAACATGGAAAATTCCTGTTGAGTTATTTTTTATTAGCCCGTCCAGCGCATAAGCAATATCGTCAACAAAAGTTGGACTCATGACGTGATCAGTAACCATCTGCAGATGTTCTTTTTTTCTAAGCTTTTCAATTAGAATCCTGACAAAGTCTTGTCTTATAAAATTGGCACGGTATGGATAAGCAATACGAGCAATAATCCAGGGTGTCGATGATTTCTTTACAATTTCTTCTCCCTCGTATTTTGTCCTTCCATACCAGTTGATAGGATTGGGCTTGTCTTCCTCGCTGTAAAGATTTTTAGAGCCATCGAAAACAAAATCTGTTGAGGTATAAATTAATTTTTTCCTACTCTGGATACAAGCATCAACAACGTTTTTTGTACCATATACATTAACCGCCCACGCAGTTTTTTCTTTAAACCACTCCTCTTCCTGTCTCTTAATATCTTTATATCTTAATATCTTAATATCTTTTTTCTTATCTTTCTCGCACCCATCCACGCTTGTTTTAGCGGCCAAATGAAGAACTATTGATGCATCTGAATTTTTAATTTCATCAAAGACCCTTTTCTTATCAGTGATATCAATTCCATTTTGAATACTTATATCCCCAAAACTGTACTTATCACTTAGAAGTTCTCTAACTCTTGATCCAATTAATCCAAAAAGTCCGGTCCCCAAAATTTTCATTAAGAACGATTATAACACCTTTCAATCCAAATCCCCATACTGCTCGTCGTAGTATTTTTGGAATTCTGGGGTTTTTAATTTTTTCCACCAATCCTGATGTGTCTTGTACCAGTCAACCGTCTTTTCTAACCATTCATCAAAGGTATGAAGAGGTTCCCAGCCGAGTTCGTTTTTTATTTTTGTCCAATCAATGGCATATTTTCTATCGTGTCCCGGCCTGTCTTTGACAAATTCTATAAAACCTTCATCTTTTCCTAAGAGTCTCAAAATTTTCCTAACAACATCTAAATTATTGATATCGTCAGTCAATCCTCCCACGCAATAAGTCTCCCCAACTTTTCCTTTTTGCAAAACTGCCTCTATAGCTCTACAATGATCCTCTACATAAAGCCAATCTCGAACATAAAGTCCATCGCCATAAACCGGAACTTTTCTGCCCTCCAAAATATTTGTGATAGCCAAAGGTATCATTTTTTCAGGAAATTGAAAGGATCCAAAGTTGTTTGAGCAGTTACTGATTGTTATTGGCAAGCCATAGGTTACAAAATATGCTCGGACTAAATGATCCGAGCTAGCTTTGCTTGCCGCGTATGGACTTCTGGGATCATATTGTGTTCGTTCACTAAATTTATCCTTATCTTCAAGATCAATGCTCCCAAAAACCTCATCTGTTGAGATATGATGAAATCTTTTTACATTCCTTCTCAAAGCGCTCTCCAAAAGCACTTGGGTACCCAATACATTTGTAAGTATAAAATCAGACGGATTTTTTATAGATCTATCTACGTGGCTTTCCGCGGCAAAATGAACTACAACATCTACATCTTCCATTGCATTTTCCACTTCTTCTGTCTTAACAATATCTCCTTTAATAAATTTATAATTAGGGTTGTTCTCAACCTCTTTTAAATTCTCTAAATTCCCAGCATAAGTAAGTTTGTCAAAGTTAACTATTTGATCATTTGGATAATTCTTCATCCAATAAAGAATGAAATTAGAGCCGATAAATCCAGCGCCTCCTGTCACAAGCATTCTCATAATTTTTTCTCTCTCTTCAATCGATCCAACATAAAAATCCCAATCATAGTTACCGCGTCATTTATTTCTCCACTTACAACTTTTTCCATCGCTTCAGCAAGAGAAAGTTTTATCAAAGCGATATCCTCACCCTCATCAGGCTGAGCCTCGCCAAGCTCTAAATCTTGAGCCAAAAAAATATGCGCTGTTTCTTTTATAATACTTGCCGATTTTTGAATCCTTGCTATTTCTTCCCACTGAAATGCAGTTATACCAACTTCTTCTTTTAATTCTCTTTTTGCCCCCGCAAGTGTTGTCTCATTTTCCTCAACATGTCCGGCAATTGCCTCAAGAATTCTTTTCCCAAACATTGGCCTATACTGAGAAATAAGATAAATTTTGTCATTGCTCAGAATGGGAAAAATATTCACGGTTGGGAGTCTTTCTACGGTTTGATAAACGCGCTTTTTATTATCCGGCAGTGCTACCTCTTGCTCTTTGACCTCAAAAAATCTGGATTTTAGAATTGATTTTTCAGAAACGATCTTCCATTTATCCACACTATAATTCTCCTTCTTTTACTTTTTCACAAACCATATTTCCAGCTCTGAGAAGTTCGTTAGGAGATGTACCAGCGTCAATCCACCAGTCTATAGTCTCACACTCCAGCGTCCCCTCCTTAAGATAAAAATTATTCAAATCAGTAACTTCAAGTTGCCCGCGGTCTGACGGTTTCATTTTTTTTATAAATTCAAAAACTCGCTCGTCATACATATAAATTCCTGTTTGAGCAATCTCTGATTTAGGATTTTTTGGCTTCTCCTCAATAGAGAGCACTTTGCCGTCCTTCCCTATCTCAACCACTCCATACTGTCCAGACGTAGTATCCATTTCAGTACCAAAAATTACAGCGCCTCTTTTTTTATCCTGGAATTTATCTACAATACGCTTTAGATTAAAGCTAAAAATATTGTCTCCCAAAATAACCAAAGTCTTCTCGTCTTTTGCAAATTCCCTTGCAAGTGCTATGCCATCAGCGATTCCTCCTGTTGGATTTTGCTGAATTGCGTAGTACAGTCGTACGCCAAAGTCTTCCCCGGATTTTAAAAGATTGGCAAAATCACCCGCATGGTGGGGAGAACTTGTAAGTAAAATTTCTTTTATGCCAGCCTTTACCATTGCCTCCAGCGGATAATAAATCATTGGCTTATGGTAAACAGGAAGCAAATGCTTGTTTGTAACCAAGGTCAATGGCCTCAATCGAGTCGCAAGTCCGCCTGCCAAAATTACACCTTTCATAGTACTAAAAACACAAATGCTAACCCCAAAATTCCAATAAGCATATATTCTACCACAATTTTAGCATGAAGGTCGTGGTTTAGCAGATGATGAATTATACCCCAAGAGATATAAACTATTGTTGTTGATATAACCAACAGCATTTGAAGCCCCCTATTTGGAGAAGCTAAATAGACAAACAAAAAACCAAAAGAAAGTATCCCAACAAGTGATGTGTAATACCAAATATGAAGCTTTAGGTTTGTAATCATCAAAGAATAACTCCTCTGCCTAAAACCACTATAAATAAGAATACTGCAACAAGAAAAAATATGTGGTCAGTGTTATGCCCAACAAGTCTTACTATTCTTTTTCTCTCTACAACTATCATGTCCAGGATAAAAACAAAGATAAAAAAAGCCACCAATGCTTTATCGATATTTAAGGGAAAAGACAAGCTATTCAGAATCGGTCTTTGATTAGTTTCTGAAGTAGCAAAAACTCCCACAGCTGTATCTGGAGTACTTGCCGCAGCAGGAGTCGAGTCAGATTTGGCAGTAACTAGAGTCTGTGTAATTTGGGGCTCTGGCAGAGGCGTTGGCTGCGAAGTTTCGCTACTGGCAATAGGTCTTCCCGCTTGATCTCCAAGCTCTTGAACTATCAAGACAGTGTCCTGGCCGCCCAATTTACCGCTCACAACAGAAAATCCAACATCGGAGTAATTTTTAAAAAGCATATTGTCTCTGTGTTTCGGACTTTCCATCCAGGCATTCACAACCTCCTCCGCGCTGTTAAATCCTTTTGCCAAATTTTCTCCTGCGTAAGTATAACTATATCCTGCCTGTTTTATAAACACCCAGGGAGTATTCCCATCAGGTGAATTGTGCGCCCAATAATCTTTCTCAAGCATATCCGCTGCTTTTAAAGATGCTGCGTTTGATAATTGGTCGTTTAAGGTCAAAGGAGAAAGTCCGGACTCTGCTCTTTTCTGATTGGTAAGAGCTACCAGCTGTTCAACGGTTATATTTGTCTGAATCCCCAAAACAGACGGCAAAGTAGCCTTAAGTGCATCAAAAAGTAGCGAAGAAGTAAAAACTACTGCAATAAACAAAATCAAAACATTGTGATGCAGTAGCTTTGCTCTATAATTATTTGACTCTGCCGGCAAAAAAATGTGGGACAGAAAATTTATCATTTTCAATTTAGTATAGCACTAAATAGTTTTTATAGGAATTTTGAGTGCAAAGCCAAGAGCGTTGGCAATTGCCATCCCGACCCTTATTCCTGTAAATGAACCGGGATGTGTATTTACTTCTATCGACGTCAGGTCTTTTAAACCTAAATCCTGCTGTTTTAACAGCTCATCAATCATCGGCAGTGCCACTTGAGCTTTTTGGTAATTAATTTTTTGTTTGAGTAGGCGCTCTTTCCCTTCTATTCTTATTCCGACTTTTATTTCTTTATTATTAGAAGTATCTATAATTAAAGTATTCATATTCGTTTATGTCATGCCGAACTCGTTTCGGCATCTCGTTTCTTCATGAATTAGATCCTGAAACGAGTTCAGGATGACTGTATACGAATCGCCCCTTGGCGAATAACCCCCCACGGCTTTTTTGAACAGTCAATAACTGTTGATGGCTTTTTTAACAAACATTTTCCCTCCAAAACATAATCAACTAATTTTACAAGGTTTTTATCCAAATCTTCAAATCTATACGGCGTTTTTTCTCCATGGAAGTTTGCCGAAGGACCAAGAATCGGAACGCCTACGCCTTTTATGATTTCCAAAACCATCGGATTATTAGGAATCCTAATGCCAATATTTTCTCCGCCGCCCCTCACAAACTCTGGAACTTTTTCAGTATAACAAGGCAAAACAATTGTAAGCGCTCCCGGCCAATATGGTTTTACCAGTTTACTAATAACTTCTTGCGGTATATTTCTTACATATTCTTCTGCCATCTCCAAGCTATCAACAAGAACCGGCGTTGCCTGACTTTGTGGTCTTTTCCGAATTTCAAACAATCTCTTTATAGCCTTTTGGTCATCAATTCTACAACCAATACCAAAAGCGGTATCTGTAGGAAAAATTACAATCCCGCCGCTACTTAGTATTTTTATTGCTTCTTGTATGTCTTTATTCATTTTTTATAACACTTATTTTTCTTTTGTCATTTTTCAAATGCTCAAATCTTATATCCCACCTTTCTTTTGGTAAAAGTTTTCCCATCTTCTCCGCCCACTCAATCACCACAACATTTTCCGGGTTGCTTATAATCTCTTCCAACCCCAATCCTTCAATGTGCTTTTCGTTTTCGATCCTATATAGATCAATATGATAAAACATTTTTAATTTTTTATTTGTGTTTTTGATATTATACGAACGTATAATAACGAACGTCGGCGATACTATCCTCCTTTTTATCCCAAATCCTCGTGCCAACCCTTGCGCAAAAGTAGTCTTTCCGCTTCCCAAATCTCCGTACAGAGCAATTATTCTATTTTTTTTAGCAAATCCCTCTCCAAGCCTTTGCGTTTCCTCAAAACTATTTGTTACGATAATTTTCTCTTTATGTTTCATCGCTTTTTTTATTTCTGACATAACTTCGAAAAGCAAGTATACCACAGGAGAGAAGAAAAAGAACTCCAGCAGCTATTAATATTTTTGATAAATTATTTTCGCTACTTTCAAGAACTTTTGTCTCTTTTGCCGCATGAGTTGCTGCAGAATCCAAATTATCAGTTGAGGAAACATCGTAATCCGCACTTTGAGTACT
The DNA here is from genome assembly GCA_001782075.1 of Candidatus Levybacteria bacterium RIFCSPHIGHO2_01_FULL_38_26. Lineage (GTDB taxonomy): Bacteria > Patescibacteriota > Microgenomatia > Levybacterales > UBA12049 > 2-01-FULL-38-26. The sequence continues at coordinate 16,010 of MFNO01000036.1, read as the reverse complement.
TTCTCCAAGTACCGATGTTGGCAAAATCTCATTAGATGCTTTGTTAATAAAAATAGTAGGCGTTGGGGTTAAGATTAACTTTACTGTTGGAGTAGGTGTTTTTGTTGGAGTCGGGGTTTTAGGAGGCGTTGGGGTTTTTGTTGGAGTTGGGATATTAGTTGGGGTCGGAGTATTTGTGGGAGTTGGCAATGCTGTTATAGTTATAACAGCAGAATTCGACCAATTACTAACGCTCTTTCCGCTTGCTGTATACCTCCCAACCTTGAAATAATAATTACCACTACCCTTAAAGTAACTGCTTGAAATATCAGGTCTTATTTTTGCTTCCCCTACCCATGAACCATCTGATCCAATTTGGATATGCAAAAACCGATGCGGATCAATTGGACTTGGTACACCGTTATACCAATTGTCTAAGTGGTTAAATGTATATCCAAAATATGAAGTTGGTGAAGCATCGCTATAAAAAACTCCACGCAAATAATTATTGGTGTTAGAAGCAGCGCCCGAAATATTCACGGAAACTGTAAACTCTTGCTCTTCATTAAGACCAGATGGGATATTGCCGACATCAATAGTTACTGCGAAAACCGAGGCTTTAAAGACAAAGAAAAATAAAAGAAGAATCAAAAAGCCAGTCCAAAATTTTGAACTTTGCATTTGTTAAAATTAAGGCAGGTGCCAGTAAAGCGTAACTAGCCCATTCTGATGATCAACTATTATTCCTTTTCCTACTCCGTTTTTTTCATACTCCTTGCAAAGCTGTGTGTCTTGAGCAAGATACGCCACTCCGTTCTCAGCAGCGAATATCGGCTGGCCTAGTGTTACACGATCGCTAAAAAGATATGCGAAATCAACCCCCGTGTGAGTGCCTTCCCTGTGTAAGAAACCGCTTGTTATAACACTTCCCGGCAGAGGATGGTGAAACTGACCGCTGTTAATATAGTTTAGACCATTTGCTAAATGATTAGACAATTTAAACTGTATAGGCTCTCCTGTATCTTTATCAACAACACTTCCTCCCTCAACTTTGGCTCTTTCATAAACTTCGAAATGAAGGTGCGCGCCTGTTGAGCACCCCGTATTCCCAGCTGACGCGATAACTTCTCCTCTTTTGACATCGCCGATTTTTGCGCCTATAGAAGCGAGTGCACGCTGAATAGACGCAAGGTCTGCCTTGGCTACAGCCAAGAGTTCCTGATACCTTTTCTCGTCATTTTTGGTAGCATCCAGCAGTGCCTGTTTGCTGCCTTTTTCCTGAGCAAGCTGGTTATTGAATTGCTCAAGTTGATCCTGAAGTGCCACTACTTTCTTTTTCTTCTCCTCATAGATTTGCTTTTGATTAGCATAGTCGTTTTTTGCGATCTGGGTATCGTAGATAAGCCTTTTGTCATGAGTTTGGGCTATTTCAAGATAGTTAAGCCTTAGGAAATAAGTTGACGCATCATTTGATGAGAGAAAGACTTCAAACGGTCTGACAGTTCCTGCTTCATATGTGGCGACAATTCTTTTGAGAAGAATTTCTGTGAGATTTTCCAGCGCATCCTCAAGAGTGCCTATCTTTTTTGTTGCCGTATCAATATCCAAAACAAGCTGGCTTAGCTCCTCCCTTGCCGCGTAAATTCTTACTTCTGTTAATTTAATCTGACTATCCATCAAGTCGACCTGAGAAGACAGAGTTTTTCCCTTTTCTTTAAGCTCCGCGACCTTGGCTTCCAGCTCTTTTATTTCCTGCTCTTTGCTCTTCAGCTCTTCTACTTTTTTCTCTGATTCATCGGGAGTGGGAGTGGGTGTTGAAGTAGCAGTTGGCCCCTGTGTTGGAGTCTGAGAAGAAGTAACGGTTGGAGTAGCCGATGGCTCTGATGTCGGCGTTGCGCTTGGAGTCGCTGTTTGACCAAATGACAACTGACCACTAGCAACAATCAAGCATATTAGAAAAGCGGCGTTAATTAGTAAAAATGATAAACGTCTCGCAAAAACCATACATCATAAACTTAATTTTATTTAAGATACCTGACAACTGCCAAATAACTGGATAAAGCGCCAAGAATAATCGCAAGCAGTACTTCAATGCCTAGGGCCTGAAGCAGAAAAACCATAGGGATTGGAAAAACCGGAATATCCTGCAAAAAAGAGGATAAATAAGGCGTGGCATACCATAGGGTGCCAACCGCTATTCCGAAACCCAATACTCCTCCCACGATCCCATAAAACACTCCTTCCAGAATAAAAGGCCAGCGGATATACCAGTTACTTGCTCCAATAAGCCTCATTATTTCTATGTCCTCTCTCTTGTATGACACTTTAATCCCTATAATTATTACCATAATAAGCACGGAGTCAATCGCCAAAAACACAACCAGCGCAAGCCCCACCTGCCTTAGCGACTCTGCCCACTGGATAAGCCTGCTGATAACCTGCTGAGGAAAAACTACTCTCTCGACAATAGATGACTTATCAAGACTCTCAGCCACGCTTGATATATCGTTGATATCAAATGTTGATATATGGAAAGAAGCCGGCAAAATATCTGAGGTTACCAGCTCCAAAAGTAATGGATCATCTTTGTTCTGTTCCTGATAAATCTTCAGAGCCTCTTCTTTTGAGACAAATCGAATCTTATCTACCTTTCCGCTCTCTTCCAACTGCTTCTTGAGAGAATCTATCTCTTCCTGTTTTGCCTCATTTTGGAAGAAAACATCAATTTGGGGCAATGACTCGAAATATTCGATAATCCTAGAAGACCCGAATGCCACAAGAGCAAAAATGGACACGACAAAAAACGTCTGAAGAATTATAAAAATAGCCGTGAATGCTTGATAAGGAGTTCGTCTGATGTTGTGCCAAGTTGTCCTAAGAACCATTATTTTTTATTTTTATCCTCCTTTTTTTCTTCTTTTTTCTCGTCACGAACGATACGGCCCTTATCTAATCCGACGATTCTCAGCGGCATCTTATTTACAATTTCTGTGTTATGAGTTGCCATCACAATTGTCGTGCCTTTTTTGTTGATCTCAGAAAGAAGATTTACTATCTCCCAGGACGTTGCCAAATCCAAATTACCGGTAGGCTCATCTGCCAAAACTACCTCGGGAGACAATACAAGCGCCCGTGCGATCGCGGCCCTCTGCAGTTCTCCGCCTGACAACTGAACTGGAAATTTTTCCTTGTGTTCAATTATTCCTACTCTTTTTAGCGCTTCATGCGTTTTTTCTATCGCCTCTTTTTTTGGGATATTTGCGATCTCACAAGACAAAATAATATTTTCAAAAATTGTCCTATCCGTCAAAAGCTTTAAATCCTGAAACACTACTCCCACTTTTTTACGCAAAATTGGAATTTTTCCGTGGGGAAGCTTTACAATATCAAAGTCGCTAACGAAAATATTGCCGCCTGTGGGCAAAAGATCTCTTATCAAAAGCCTAAAAATAGTCGTTTTTCCACTGCCTGTTGGACCAATCAAAAAAACAAACTCTCCCTTTTCGACCTTGAGGGAAATATCTGAAAGCGCGAATGCTCCTGTTCCGAATTTTTTTGTAACTTTATCAAGTCTTATCATAGTCATTCCAAAACCTCTATTCGGCCTACATCCATAAGCCAACCAGCAAATTTGGCTTGCTGTGTCTCACCCCAAACCTTGATTTTTAGATCCAAAAACTTGGATAGATCGACTATAGAGGAGGTCAGATATACGTTCTGACTTTTTCCTCCAGGTCTTTCCAAATGATAAGCCCCTTCTCCATCTATTCCACCAGCCTTAAGCACTCCTTCTGCCGTATCTTTAAATATTTCTGTATCATCTGAGCCAACAACCATTCCTTTTTTAATGTCAGAAGTACTAACAGATCCCCCATTAACTACTTCTTGCTTGCTTGCGATGCCTCTTGAAAACGCGTACCCGCTGCCGATACCCACTATTGCCGCGACAATCAAAACAATTATTAATTTTTTTGTGAAAATTGAAGTATTGAAAGATCCGAAATTATGAACTAATTGATCGCTAGTTGGGGTATTATTTTGTATACTGCTACCCTGATTTTCCATACCTTAAGTAAACCATATTTCACTCTTTTTTACAACACCAATTATATGTTCTAAGAAGTATTATTTAATTTTCTAAAAATGAAGATAAATCCAAAATTAACTTTTAGGAGGTCTCCAGTTAGGATTCACTAATCCGGAATAATCCACATGTATACGTTGGCTTCGATCTTGTCCATTCGCCCTCATATCATATACCGAAACCAGACCAAAAGCTTGTGCTTCTACATCTTCTGGATTTAAACCATCAAAATAACGTACCTTCCTAGTCCTTTCAAGTATTGACCTGAAAGTAGCATCTCTTCCCAAGTTAAGAACTATACCTAAATGGGATTGAAGTATTGTTATCCCACGCTCAACCTTTGGATCGATATACTCTTCGTTTCGATCTTTAACACGATGCCACACAACATCCGCAACCTGCCTGACCTGTTCAATTGGCAATTTACCCTCTCCCAATAATCTTTCACATTTTGCGTAAAGAAGGGGCTCAACAACAAGTGGATATTCTATATGACCATTTGAAGAAATTGATGCATTGCGTTCTATCATGATTTATTTAAATATTTCTTATATATATCAAAACATTTGTAAAAACACAATACCCCAACCACGCCCTATAATTTTCTCAATTCTTCTTCTATAAACCCGTCTATTTCTCCATTCAAAACCGCCTCTGTGTTTGACGTTTCAAAATCCGTGCGCAAATCCTTTACCATATGATAAGGATGCAAAACATATGAGCGTATCTGATTTCCCCAGCCAGGAGTTTTGTATCCTCCTTTTAATCTCTGCTCTTCTTTCTTTCTCTCTTCCTCGGCAAGATGCCAAAGTTTCCCCCGTAAAATCTTCAAGGCATATTCACGGTTTTGCGCCTGATAGCGCTCTCCTTGTGCCGTGACTACAATTCCTGTTGGCTTATGTTTGAGTCTTACAGCCGAGGAAACTTTCTGGACATTTTGCCCGCCATGAGAGCTAGCTCTGTAAAACTCCCATTCCAAATCGTCTTCTCTTAACTCTAATTCTTTTGCGTCTTGAATTTGAGGCAAAACTTCTACAAGGGCAAATGATGTCTGGCGCAATTTATCAGCATTAAACGGTGACTGACGAACCAAACGATGTACGCCTGCCTCACTTTTTAAAAATCCATACGAAAATCTTCCTTCAACAGAAATAACCGCGCTTTTAATTCCAGCTTCTTCTCCGTATGTCTCTTCAATTACCTCATGCGACCAACCTTTTCTCTCTATAAATCTTATGTACATGCGTTTGAGCATCTCCGCCCAATCCATTGCCTCGACTCCGCCCTGTCCTGAATGAATAGAAAGAATTGCTCCGCCTTCATCATATGGACCCGATAGAAAAAGTAAAACTTCAAGCTCTGCCAATAATTTTTCAGCTTCTTCGTAATTTGCGCTACTCACTAATTCTTGAAGATTTTCTGCGCTGTCTATTTCCTTTTGAAGCTCTGCCATAGCCTTCATTTTTTCCGCAGCCGCTTCGTGACTCTGCCAAAAACTAGGCTTCATGCTCTCCGCCTCAAGATTTCTAATTTCTTTTCGTTTCCCCTCAACGTCCAATCTTTCCAAAAGCTTGCTTGCTCGCACTTTTAAATCATCCATAAAGTATTAAGCTATTTTATGTAATAAACATATCTTTTGCAAATTGAAAAAACATATATTACACTATTATTAGGAAGTCAAACTTCCCACATGTGAAACGGATACATATAAAAATTTCTTCTCTATTTCGTCCTCGGATCGCAATTGTATTTACAGTAGTTTCATCATTAATATCTCTAGGTATTTTTACCAACTTCTATATTCAAAACAAGACGCTCGAATCTAAAATTGCATCTTTAAGCGCAGAAGAAACAAAAACAAAGAATCTTATTTCAACAACGGAAAAAGAGCTGAACAAACTTAAAAACGAAGATCAGTATGTAATTAATCAAGATCAAAAAGAACGAATAAAGAACATAGAAACCACATACAAAAAGGCGGTTGCGTCATATGAAAAATTGTTGGACTTAAAATCCGCGAGCAAAAACACATCCGCGCTTGACGAGCTTTTCGCGGAGTCCTTAAACTTTCTTTCAGAACAAAACTATGCCTCAGGCGACGCAAAGCTTACGCAGCTAAACCAGCAAATTGATGAAGAAAACGCAAAAACTGCAGCGGCAGCTGCCGCGGCTGTACCTACCAATGTTCCCCAAAGCAATACTCCTCCGTCTTCGGGCTACAACCGTCAAACAGTAAGCACAGACATCGGCAATTTTCTTGTCAGCATAGTCTCCGCCGATCTGAATTCTACACGTGTGATTGTAGATACAGCATCCGAATCAGACTGCTCAGACAACTGTCCTGTCTTGCCGCTTGGTGATTACGTATCAAGAAACGGAGCATTTGCAGGTGTCAATGGCTCTTATTTCTGCCCAAGCGATTATCCAAGCTGTGCCGGCAAAGTAAATACTTTCGACACTCTTCTTATGAACAAAAATAAAGTTTACTTTAACTCTGAAAACAACAAATTCAGTACAGTTCCTCTTATATATTTCTCAGGAAATTCTGCCGGAATAAGAGGTCAAACTTTGGAATGGGGGAGAGATACAGGAGTAGATATGGTAATTGCAAATCAGGGACTTCTTCTTTTGGGAGGAAATATCATGTTTGGCGGAGACGGTGATCCGAAGAAAGGAAGCAAAGGCGGACGATCATTTGTAGGAAACAAAGGAAATACCGCATATATAGGAGTTGTCCACAATGCAACAGTCGCGGAATCTGCGTACGCTCTAAAAGCGCTTGGACTTGAAAATGCCCTCAACCTTGACGACGGCGGCTCTACTGCTCTTTGGTCCGGCGGTTACAGAGTCGGCCCCGGCCGCAACCTTCCGAATGTGGTTTTGTTCATAAGAAAATAGACTCCCCGATATGTTATCATAGATTCATGAATCTCAAGTCACTACAGGAAAAAATAAGGATGATGAATGAGAGGACTTCGCCTCAGTACAGACTTTATTCCCAAAAAGAAAAAGAGATTCTGACAAAAACGGTAAAACTAAGCGAGGAGGTCGGAGAACTATGCAATGATATTCTTGCTATTCTCAAACTTCAAAGAAGAGCAAAACTTGAGAAATTTGACAAAAGAAATATATACGAAGAATTCGCAGACGTTATCATAACCGCCATGCAGCTGGCAATTACAGCCGGTGTTGATGTAGAGAGAGCGGTTGGCGACAAAATAAAAAAAATTGAAGAAAGATCATCGAAGGAGCGTCAGCCCAAACAGAAATAAATCATTCGTTCCAAATTAATTCTCCAGACTATTCCACAATATCCTGCATGCGTAAGTGCGGTAAGGCGACCATTTGAGAGACAGCTCTCCAACATATTCTTTTGTCGGATTGTCTAAAACATAAAGTTTTTTAATAGCATTTCGAAGTCCCAGGTCACCATGGGAAAATACATCCTCCCGCCCAAGCGTAAACATCAAAAACATCTCCGCAGTCCACGGACCTATTCCTTTAATTTTAGTAAGCTCTGTAACAACCTTGTCGTTTTCCAACAAAACCAACTTTTCCAAATCAACCTCTCTGTTATAAACTCTACTTGCTAAATCCATAATGAATTTTACCTTTGAGTTTGACATCCCCGTTGCTCTTAGATCCTCATGTTTTAATTTCAAAACATGTTCTGCAGTTATTTTTCCATTTGTAAATATTTTTTTAAACCGATCAAAAATTACATCCGCGACTTTTCTTGAAAGCTGTTGGCTGACTATTTCATCACAAAGCGAAACAAAATACTCTTTGGGTTCTTTTGGAGTAATAATCTCGAAATTTCCGTATTTTTTCGAGGCATTAAACAAAATGATATCGACTTTTTCAAAATGATTCAAAATTTTTTTGGTCATAGAATTGATTTTAGTTTTTCAAAATCTTCCATAATAAGTTTTTTAAGCGGCGGGAATCGAATCGCGGCTGAAGGATGAAAGGTGATAAAATAAAGTTTGCGATCTTTTTTAATATTATTTCCGTGATTTTTTTTGATTGGAATTTTCTCTTCCAAAACTCCCTGCGCGGCAACGCTTCCCAAAAGAACAATTATTTTAGGATCTATAATTTCTAACTGCTTTTCCAAATGAATTTTTCCATGGGCAATATCTTTCGACGTTGGAGTCCCGCGATCCGGCAAGTATTTTACTGGGCTTGTAATAAAAACTTCTTCTTCGACAAGACCAATCTCACGGATTAATGAACGCAAAAATTTTCCCGATCTTCCTACAAACGGTCTGCCTATCTTTGCCTCTTGCCTACCGGGTGCCTCCCCTACGAAGACAATTTCCGCGTCAGGATTTCCCTCGCCGGGAACTGCTTTTCCGCTCTTATCTTTTTTACAAACATCACATCTTTCAATCTCTTTTGCAATTTCATTAAGTTTTACAGTTTTACTATCCACAAAACAAGTATATAATATAACAGATGAAAACGTTTCAGAAAATATACGAAATCGTTTCTCATATTCCCAAAGGCAAAGTTTTAACTTACAAAAAAGTAGCAGAACTTGCCGGTACAAAAAACGCGAGAATAGTCGGGTTTGCCATGCACTCAAACAAAGATACCAAACTCGTTCCATGTCACCGCGTTGTAGGATCGACGGGCAAGTTAATAGGCTATGCGCGCGGAGGGATACAAAGAAAAAAGGAAATACTGGAAAAAGAAGGTGTTTATTTTCTGGATAACCAAACAGTGGATCTTTCTAAAAGTCTTTTTACTTCCGACTTTTCAATTCTTTAATATCCTTGTGTAATTCTTTTTTAATCGATTCTGCGGCGGATTTGATTTTGTCCTCGATGTTTTCAATCTTTTGTTTTAAATGCTCCCAGACTTTGTCGTGATCGTCTTTTGACAAATGGTGTAAAAATGTTTTCTTGTCTTCTTCCGACAACTCCGATAAAATCGCGTCAAGGATAGTATGGTGGATATTATCCTCGGCTAATTGAAGCAAATGTATTCTCTCGTCTTTTGACAAATCCAAATCTGCCAGCTCAAGAGAGATCAAAGATGTTTCTATAAGATGGCTATAAAAATTCTTTTTCATAAATATTGCAATTAATTATTACTAGCTATAACTGACCCCGTCTCAATCGGCCCCAATGGAATTGTATCATTTGGATCATCAATAAAAAAATAGAGGACTGGGCCGCGCGCTGCACCATCAACACGTTCCAAGTATCTCATCACCTCGGGCGATCCTCCCAAATGTTTTCCTGTCCAGGCAGCTGGACCGGCGTCTCCAATCACAACTACCATTGCTTTTCCATTCTCAGGGTTAACAGCAAGCATTTTCCTGTATTTAAAAAAATCCCTATATTCTGCAACTCGTTGGTTATAATCAGGGACCAAAAACGTCTGTACCGCCAGATAATATTTCTCACGCATTTTATCCTTTTCCTTAAACTCTTCTTTTGACCGGGCAAAATATCCCCATGCTCCAAGCCCCGGCGCCATTCCATCCGCATAATAATTTCTTGCCTCATCAGTTGTGTCAAAATGAATAGCCATGTTATCACCGGGAAAACGGGCTAAATGCTGTTCAAGACCTATCAGCCCATAACTTCTGTTTAGTTTTTTGCTATCAAGTTCTGCGGCAACTCTAAAACCAAATGTATTTGATAATATTTCCGCAATTCTTTTCTCCTCATCATCTGTCAAAACTCTTACTGCGCTTGGCAAAACAGTAGAAAGTTCTGAGATCAAAGTTGCCTTTTTGTCTATACCCCTAACTTCTTGGGCACTTTTAACTAGATCAGACGGCGGCGGAAGTTGAGGATTATGAGGAGAAGCCAAAAGCAACAATCCGCTTAGTGATCCGGCAGCCAACTGTCTATAATTTTCAGTAAGCCATCCAAGCGTTTCTCCATGTTTATGCCAGAGATTATTTCGCAAGTCTCTCGAGCGAGCCGTCCATTTCTGACTTAATTTTTTATAATGCTGATTTTGATGGAGTATCATCTGTCTATTATACATAGTAGACTTTAGAATCAGAGGCTGTCAAGGATAAACGGTCTTATGCTTAAGTTTCTAGTAGGTTTTAATATGTGTTTATACAAAATTTTGTATGTATCTAAATCAAATCTGTATTCTTTGTCAAGATTGTAAATATCATCTTCATTTTTAATACTTCCGATCAGGCACCACTTATCTACTACAAAAACCTCCTCTAAATCTCCCTTTTCTTTAATAATAATTGGTGAGTCAAAAATCCACCTTTTAATTTTGTATTTATAAAACGCCATGTCAAAACGCAGATTGTACTTAATATTTTTTTCTTTATTGCCGCACGCGCCTTTGCAAATATTTAAATGGTAGTAAAAACAAAAATTTTTAGAATGATCCAGTCCCATTAGCTTTGGACATAAATTATGCTCCTTGGCAAGTTGATACAGATGATTATTCAACTGTTTTTTGGATTTATAAACACCTATTAAATTTTCTGTGTCCTTCAAATCAATTTTTTCCGTTTCTTTTACTTTAACTGTAGAAAATTCATTTTTGTCTTTTGAATTAAACAAAATAATCATCTTGCGCGAATATCTCAACATGCGGTTGTAAATGGGCTGAAATTTTTTAATCAAAGTCGACTCAAGCAATAATGCCCCCAATTCTCCCGCAGTTTTTATAGCTTCTATATGTGTAACTCTCTGAGCAATCTGAAAATCTTTTACCAAAGTATGACTATTGGCAAAATGAGATAATACTCTTTCTCTAATATTTACACTCTTTCCTATATATATTGGGTAATTATCCTCCCCGTAAAAAATGTATGCACCAGGACTCTCTGGCAGACCATCAAGCAAATCTTCCGATAAATTAAGAGGCATTGATGGTTTTTTTAAAGCTATATCAATTGCATTGCCAAAAGTTTTTTCCGACACTTGCTTTTTGGCAATATTAAAAAAATCAAATATCACTTTTGCGTCATCAAATGCCCTATGTCTTCTCTTGCATTCAATCCCAAAATTTCTGATGATAGAATCCAAGTTGTAATAAGTAAGATTTGGAAATAATTGACGTGCTAATTTTATAGAACAGAAATGTTTGGTTGAGAAAGTTTTGCCAAGTCTTTTAAATTCACTTTTGAGAAAACCATAATCAAATCGTGCGTTGTGCGCCACAAGTATGGAATCTGACAAAATTTGCGAAATTTCATCGCCAACTTCATAAAATGACGGAGCATTCTCAATATCTTTATCATCAATTCCGGTAAGGTTTTTGATAAATGGAGGTATACCGGTTTGAGAATTAATTAGTGAATCAAATTTGCCAACGATCTTGTCATTTTGCACTCTGACAATTCCAATTTCTATAATTCTATCCATCTGAGGATTAATTCCCGTTGTCTCTATATCCAAAAAAGAAATATCCCTAACCATCGAACAACCATAATATCACTTTTCCGTATACTTGCAAATTCAATTTTTCATACATATGCTATAATTGTCTATTATGAATAGCTCCGTCCAAGCCGAAGCTGGACGGACGAGAAATTGCATTCTCCCTTTCTTCCACGCGAACCAAAAGGTAACTTGTTGGTATTTACATTAAACTAAAGCTTGGACTTACTTATCCTAACTTGATAAACTATAAAGGAACTTTTTATTTATATGAATATACTTATTCTTTGTGATCTGCAACCAGTAGGAGGCACTATCACATACTTAACTAACTTTGTGTCAGAACTTTCGTTACTAAATCATTCTGTTACGATTGTTTCATTTGCAGAAGAGAAATATGATTTTTTTCCTCATAATCATAAAATTACTCAAAAACAATTTCTGATTAAACGGAGATTTTATAAAATTAGTTTGTTTTCAAGATTCATTAAACTCTTTTCTTATCTAAGAAAACAAAAACCGACGCAATACGATCTTGTTATCAGCGATTATTATCTTCCTGCAATTGCGTACTTTTTGTGTAGATTAATCTTGCAAAAATGGAAAAAAATAAAGATGTTTTATCAATTTCATGGTTCCATCACACTTGAGCAGCATTCGCAAAATGTGTATGGAAAGAAAAAATTAAAACAACTATATTATGCTGTTAATTATGTATTAGAGAAATTCTGTATATCTCAAGCAGACAAAATAATATGTTTTAGTAGTTATTCTAGATCTGTTTTAGAACAAACGATTCATTACCACAAGAAAACTGTTCTTATCCATCCTGGAAGAGAAAAATTATTTGATGATATTCGTTCTAAGTATACAAAACAACAAGCCAGAGAAGAGCTTGGGTTACCGTTAACAAAAAAAATGATATTCTTGGCATCTCGTATAGAACCACGTAAAGGAATTATTGAATGTCTTAATCTTTTATTGGAGGAAAGGGATAAGCTTCCGAATACATTTATCGTTATGGCAACAAATCTCACTGGACTTACAGATGCTGTAACAACTATATCTAGACTACCTGTTTTCTATCTACATCTTCCACCGAGAGATACGCTTGCGCTTTTGTACAGAGCCGCTGATTTAACTCTTATGCCATCAAAAAAACTTGAAACCTTCGGATTAACTACATTAGAATCCTTTTGCCTAGGGACTCCTGTAGCTGCTTATGATATTGGAGCCAACAAAGAGCTGATCCCCACAGAATTTCTTGCCTCAATATCTCAACCAAGTTCTCTAATAGATGTCGTGATGAAGACTTTGAACAAAAACAATGAATCTAGAGAAAGACTTGCATTATCGTGTATAGAAAAATCCACCCAGTACTCTTGGACGACTTACGCCAACAGCGTACTTTCATTACTGAAGCCCTAAATAAAGCAATAAATTTTAGCTTTTGATAATGAGGTAAAGTGAATTGATAGCTTAAGAAGACTTATCCCAAAAATTTCAAACGGTTCTCAACCTCAACGGGTATATTACCTGAACGCTCATCATTTTCCCATCTACTGATGACGTCCTCAGATATACCATGATATTCTCCTATCAGCTCAGGAAGCATGCTCTTTATTGTTTTTATACCTTGATTGTTTCTGTCAATATTATATTTACTCTTGAGTAAACCTGGCCACAGTTTTTCCGTTATATCTAATATCGCCTCTATTCTTTCATTATTATTTATTCTATTGATATATTGAAGAAATATTTCTGGACGCTCCATTATTTCACGAGTCCATACTGCTTCCTTGATAAAACGATCCGAAAAAGGCCTACGTTCTGTTCCTTTTTTATCAGAATAATATCGATTATCATCCATATTCTCTCTTGCATCCAGCTCATTCAACAATGAACTGTCCCATTTAGAACTATCTTCTGTCAATTCTCCTTTATATGTTCTCCCATTAAATCTAAAGACTCCACTACTCGTAAAAGAATTAGTAACATTAAGGGCAAAAAGTTTCATTAATACATTTACCCTTCTAGAATGATAACTTGTAGTAAGTATGTTATATGCTTGAGCATCTATTGCTTCCCCTGGACTTTCATGAAGACCTAGGTAATTAACAATATTCCTAATTGTGTCTGTTGATTCAACCTCTACCTCTACACTCTCTTCGGGTACTCCATTTCTGGTCATCTCCCGTTTAATTAATTCCGCTTCCGAAGCAAAACTCTGTCCGCCGGTCGGTCCTCCCATTACAGCAAAATTTTTCACTGCTCCTTTTTCAAATAGAATACATGCAGCGAGTGCGAGGTCACGAGACCAAAAATTTATATCTTCTTGTCCCCTTTGAGTATTAGATTCTGATGCGTTCGCTTTTGTTATATTGTCAATTACTGGACCCTGTCCAAAAATTAATAACACCTCAGGCTTGGACAAGTTTACTTCTTTGTTTGGCGTGGCTTCTTTCTGAGCCAATTGACGACCAGTATCTTCATTCATGAAAATTCGTATAGTTGGCGCTTATAACTCTTTTATAATACAAAAGATTGCCTGAACTTACAAGTTATTGCAAAACCAAAAACTCGATAGTTTATTATACCAAACCCAATAATTTAAGTATTATCATTTGACTAATTGATTAACTAGCTTGAAGATAATGGCACTTCTTGAAATGCCGGCCTAATAGATTGCCCCCATGATGATTGCTATTAGTTAAACATAGAAAGCTTTATTTATCTTCAGGGTTTGATATACTCATGATGTGAAAAGCACAACGGATCAGGTAAAAAAATTAGGATTTGAAGGAAACCTCAATAAAATTATCGAAGATGTTGCAATTAAGTATAAATTAGGAGATATACAGCAAACAAAATACCTTAACGAAGGATATGAAGATTACAATATCAAAATCAACGCAACTGAAGGAAATTTTGTCCTCAAGCTCTTTGCCAATAACCAACTGGGCGACTACACAAAAACTCGACGCGGTTCAGACGTTGTTGAGCGATTAGTAGAAATATTATTAGCAGCTGAAAAATATAACTTAAATACCCCAAGAATTAGAAAAGATAAAAACCATGAAATAATATATAGAAATTATGAAATGGTAGGCATTGTATACAATTGGATCGATGGTATTACATTTTACGATCTTGATACTGCGCCAACATTATCTGAACTAGAAATAATTATTGAACAAGCCGCTAAAATAAATAAGATAAATATTCAACCTGTTTATTATCACGACATATGGGCTGTAACCCATATCCATGCTTTATATAACAAAGTTCAATCCTTTCTCTCACAAGAAGACAGTGATCTTGTTCAAAAAATACTCTTGAGGTTTGATAATATACCCCTTGATCAGCTGCCTAAGTCTTTAGTGCATGGAGATTTTACAAAAGGAAACGTTATTAAAACCTCATCTGGCAAACCCTATATTATTGATTTTTCAGTATCAAACTGGACTGCAAGAATAATTGAATTAGGATTGATCATTAGTAATTTAATGTATGATTCAAGAAAGAAAACAAAATTGGAGAAAAGAGTTGAAATCGCAACGAAACTATATTTAAAACACAACTCCCTGACAAATCAAGAGAAAAAATACTTGTATGACATTGCTTTAAGCAATACGGCAATGGAGTTTCTTGGCAGTCGTTGGAGGCAAGAATTCTTAGACGACACAAGTGAAGAAACAAAATATTGGCTCAAATTAGGCAGAGAAGGGATGAAAGAAGCTCTAAGGTAAAATTAAATTTATTAACCTAATTCGGATAGTGGCATTTTTTGAAGTGCTTGTATATAGGTGACCACACAGGTTCAGAACTCATCTTAACCCTTACAAGACTTAGGATTTTTGTGATAAACTTTTTCTATGAACATATTGTTCTTTTTTGCTGCCTTTGCTTCCGAAGTTATTGGAACAATGGCAGGATTCGGCTCTTCCACTATTTTCCTCCCTCTTGCTCTTTTATTTGTTGACTTTCAAACAGCTCTTGTCTTAGTAGCTTTCCTTCACATTTTTGGAAATCTTGGAAGGATAGGTTTTTTCAGACATGGGCTTGATCGCGACCTGATAATAAAGTTCGGTATACCCAGTGTTATCTTAACCATTATAGGAGCGTTACTGGTTTCTCATATTTCACAGGATGTCTTGAAAGGACTATTAGGAGTTTTTCTAATTGGGTATGCCTCCTATTCATTCTGGAAAGAGAACTTTTCAATACCTGC
This sequence comes from Candidatus Levybacteria bacterium RIFCSPHIGHO2_01_FULL_38_26, assembly GCA_001782075.1. Taxonomy (GTDB): domain Bacteria; phylum Patescibacteriota; class Microgenomatia; order Levybacterales; family UBA12049; genus 2-01-FULL-38-26. The sequence goes on along the minus strand of MFNO01000036.1, from coordinate 343 downwards.
ATCAACTTTAAATTCTGTTATAGGTGGTTCATTGTCTGGCTTTCTTGCAGGACTAATAGGTACAGGAGGGGCATTAAGAGGCGCGTTCCTTACAGGCTTCAAACTTCCAAAAGAAAAGTACATTGCAACAGCAGCAGCAATAGCACTTGCTGTAGATTTAACAAGAATACCTATTTACATCAGTGAAGGTTTTTTGAAAAGTGAATATTATTGGTATTTGCCAATTCTTTTTGTTGTGGCATTTGCTGGTTCTTTTACAGGGAAAGGGATTGTAAATAAAATACCTCAAAAACATTTCAGAAGATTTGTTCTGATTGCACTATTTTTAATAGGAGTAAAGTTC
>MFNO01000035.1 GCA_001782075.1 Candidatus Levybacteria bacterium RIFCSPHIGHO2_01_FULL_38_26 | reverse complement strand
AATGTAGGAATCGTTCCCGTTCCTGACCCGCGTTTAGAAAAATTAGCAGAGATTACAAAAGTAGAGGAGAAGATGGTTTCTATACCGCCCATAAAGCCGGCAACAGTTAATTTTGTCGATATTGCCGGACTTGTAAAAGGAGCATCGGAGGGAGCAGGATTGGGGAACAAGTTTTTGTCGCATATTCGCGAAGTTGCAATTATTGCTCATGTTGTTAGGGATTTTGAAGATGAAAACGTTATACGAGAGGGGAGTATAAATGCAAAATCCGATTATGAAACCATCAGAACAGAATTGATTTTGGCAGATTTGCAGACTCTTTCCAAGATCAATGAAAAAGCACTCAAAACAGATCCTGTGAAAAAAGGAGCAGTTGAAAAACTACAGGAAGATCTTAACTCAGGAAAATCCGCACTCGATGTTGCGTTAACAGAAGAGGAGAAAACAGCAATTCGAGAATTGGGATTATTGTCACAGAAGCCTGAAGTTATTGTCGTTAACGTTTCGGAAGGAGAGTATACAGAGAAAAATATTCCAGCAATTGTAAAGAAGCATTCACAAGCACTTAACTTGCATTCTGATCGATTTGTTGTAATATGCGCAAAAATTGAATCGGAATTGTCAGAGCTTTCAAAAGATGAACAGAGAGAATATTTAAAAGATTTGGGACTTGATTTTTCTGGTCTTGAAAGACTTATTCAAAAGGCCTATGAAACATTGGGACTAATATCTTTTCTTACAGCAGGGGAGAAGGAAGTTCGGGCTTGGACTATCAGAAAAGGAGCAAATGCTGTTGACGCGGCAGGGGAGATCCATACTGATTTTATGAAGAAATTCATAAAAGCAGAGGTCGTGTCATACGATGATTTTGTTGAGCTAAGCGGGTGGAAGGGGGCGCGGGAAAAGGGAAAGGCAAGGCTTGAGGGGAAAGATTACATAATGCGGGACGGGGACGTTGTTGAATTTAAGATAGGAGCTTGACACATCATTTAATATGTTATTATGGATATATGGACAAGATAGTGTTTTTTGAGATCGAGGAGTGGGAAAAGTATCCTTTGCAACAATCATTTCCGGACAAACAGATACTTTTTTCCAACAGGAAAGCTCAGGATGAAACAGCGCAAGAATTATTAGATTCTCAGATTATATCTACATTTATCTACTCAACATTGACTAAAGAGACATTGGCTAAATTCCCAAATTTAAAACTTGTCGCGACTCGTTCAACCGGTTTTGACCACATTGATATGGCTTACTGCAAAGAAAAAGGTATTACTGTTGTGAATGTGCCTTCATACGGAGCTCATTCGGTTGCAGAGCATACTTTTTCATTGATTTTGGCAATCTCAAGAAAATTAATACCAACTATTGATCGAAGCCGACGGGGAAAATTTGAAATCGAGGATCTAAAGGGATTTGATTTGAACGGAAAGACTTTGGGGGTAGTGGGAGCTGGAAAAATTGGCACCAAAGTGATAGAAATTGCTCTTTGCTTTGGTATGAAGGTGCTGGTTTATACAGGAACAAGCTCTAAAGACAAGATTGTCCACGAAAATCTAAAATATGTATTCTTTGATGAACTTCTTGAGGGATCGGATATAATTACCCTTCACGTTCCGCTTACGGAAGAAACTCATTATATGATAAATCGTGATAACATTTCTGATATGAAAAAAGGATGCATCCTTATTAATACTGCTCGGGGACCTTTGATTGAAACGGCGGCAATTCTTGATGCTTTAGAATCTGGCATTTTGAAAGCGGCAGGACTTGACGTGTTGGAAGAGGAGTGTTTTCTCAAGGAAGAAAGGGAGCTTTTGACTGACGAATACCTAAAAAAGTGCGATATCAAAACCCAGCTTCTCAATCACGTGCTTTTGGACAGAGATGATGTTATTTATACGTCTCACAATGCCTTTAACAGCGACGAGTCGCTTAACGAAATACTCCATACTACAGTTGCAAATATAAATTCTTATTTGGAAGGTAAGCCACAGAATGTTGCTAACTTGTCTACTTGATTTAGAGTTTTTCAATATGGTAAGATATTGGGAATGCGAAAGTATGAGTTGGTGCTTGTTCTAAAAACATCTTTATCCGAAGCTCAACAAAAAAAATTGGTTGATACAATCGGATCCTGGTTAAAACCGGTTAAGGTTGTTGAGTCAAAAGAATGGGGCAAAAAACCATTGAGTTATCCGATAAAAAAAGAAATAGCTGGTTTATATTTTGACTGGATTTTGGAAACAGAGGAAAAAATCCCTCAGGATTTTGAGAAAAAGTTGTTGGGAAATGAGGATGTCTTGAGACACTTGTTAATACGAAGGAAGTAAAAAGTCAAAGGTCAAAAGTCAAAATTACAGTTCAAAAGTAAAAAGTTAAGAACGAAAAACTTTTGAATTTTTACTTGTACTTTTGCATTTTGAATTTTAAGTTTTGAATTTGTTTTATGGCACGATCTTTGAATAGAGTTCAGCTGATTGGAAATTTGACACGAGATCCTGAACTGCGGTATACCCCAAGCGGTACAGCTGTTTGTTCTTTTGGTTTGGCAACCAACAGAAGCTGGAAAACTGAAAGCGGGGAAAAGCGTGATGAAGCTGAATTTCATAACATAGTTGCATGGAATAAGCTTGCTGAGCTTTGCAGTCAGTTTCTGGTGAAGGGGAGAAAGGTTTATGTTGAAGGTAGGCTTGCGACAAGAAATTGGACCAGCCAGGATGGTACTCAGAAAACCAGAACGGAGGTAGTTATATCAGACATGATACTTTTGGATTCCAAAAGAACAGAAACAGTAGAATTACAAGATCAAGGCTCGGAACCGTCCCAAGTACCATCGCCGCAACCGGTTGCACCTGCGCCGCCAAAGGCGGATGATAAAAAACAAAAAAGCAAGAAAACAGAAGAGGCAGAGCAGGAAGTAGAACCATCAGATATCCCTTTTTAATATGAAAAAAAAAGTTTTAAGACGACAAAAAAAACAAATTGCTCCAAAGGAATGTTATTTTTGCAAAGAGAAAAAAGAACCTGATTTTAGCGATAACGAGATACTTTATCGATTCCTGACGGAGAGAGCAAAGATTGTGCCTCGAATTAGAGGAGGACTCTGCGCAATGCACCAGCGAGCAATTACTCGCAATATAAAATACGCAAGGCATCTAGCTCTTCTTCCTTTTATCCCTTAGAATGAGAAATATCAGCGTGTTTAGGACAATCTTGATAATTCTAATTTCTCTTCTTGTTGGTTATTATGTAGGAATCAACAAGATTTCACTTGACTGGAAAAACTACAAACCCTCGCTTTCGGTTGTCAATAAAGAACCTCCAAGATTGGTGAATTCTGACTTTTCTGTTTTTTGGAAATCCTGGGAGCTTTTGGAAGAGAACTTCTATGACAAAAGCAAACTTGACCCTCAAAAAATGATAAATGGCGCAGTCAGCGGGATGGTTCAAAGCCTTGGGGATCCATATACTATTTATCTGCCTCCTGCCCAGAACTCGGACTTTAAACAGAATCTCTCCGGACAGTTCTCGGGCATTGGAGCAGAACTGGGGATTCGTGATAGTCAGATTATTGTTATTTCTCCCCTTGAGGGAAGTCCTGCCAAAAGAGCTGGTATAAAACCCCAGGACGCGATTCTTAAAGTAGATGAGGATTCAACAGAAAATTGGACTATTTCTCAAGCTGTTGAAAGGATCCGCGGGCAGACGGGAACAGAAGTAATCTTAACTGTTCTTCATGAAGGAGACAAGGAGCCTTTGGAGATAAAGATAACAAGAGACGTGATTACTGTCAAAAGTGTTGAAGGGTCGATTAAACAGATCAGCGGGCAGAATTCAAAATTAAGAATTGTTGAGGAGGACGAGAGGTGTGATGGCTGTCCGAAAATCGCTTATATTAGGCTTTCTCAATTTGGGGATCAGACCAATAAAGAATGGACTGGCTTAATTAGTTCCTTGAACTCACAAATAAAAGACAAAAATGTGAGGGGCTTGGTCTTGGATCTTCGCAACAACCCAGGCGGATACCTTTCGGATGCTGTCTTTATCGCCTCTGAGTTTCTGGAAGAGGGGAAAGATGTGGTTGCAGAGGACAATGGGCAAGGAGACACGAAGACTATATCGGTAACTAGAAAAGGTCTCTTGCCAGATGTTCCAATTGTAATACTTATAAATAAAGGTAGCGCGTCAGCAAGCGAGATTGTTGCGGGAGCGATCCGTGACAATGACAGGGGAATCTTGGTTGGAGAAACATCTTTTGGTAAAGGGACTATTCAACGCGCCGATGATCTTGGAGGAGGAGCAGGTATTCACATAACTATAGCAAAATGGCTCACGCCAAAAGGGACTTGGGTTAACGACTCTGGCTTGGAGCCCGATGTCGTGATTAAGCCTGATGAAAAAGACCTCAGCCGCGATGTACAGCTTGAAAAAGCGGTAGAAGAGCTGATAAAATAAAATTGACCTAATTGATCTAATTAACCTAATTTCTAATCAAATCCCAAGCACCAAATTCCAATTGGGTCATTTAGGCATTGGGAATTCTTTAGGTTAATTAGAAATTAGTAATTAGAAATTTTCAGGATATGAGAAAACTCATTGTTTTGGTCACAGTTCTTATAGTGCTTTTGGTTGCGTGGGGTAGTTTGTCAACCTATGCTCCGCAGTTTTTGCAAGATTTAAAAACTCCTCCTTCTGACAAAACTTCTGAAAACGTAAGGATAGTTTCTGAAGAATCAGTTGTTGTTGATGTTGTTGAGAAAGTAAGCCCATCAGTCGTAACTGTTGCTATCGAACAGCAAGTTAGAAATATTGACCCATTCGATTTATTTAGAGTTCCGCAGAGCGTTCGGGAAGATCAGGATATTGGTTCCGGATTTATAGTCTCAAGCGATGGGCTAATAGTGACGAATAGACACGTGGTAGACACGAGTTCTAATTATAAAGTAATTACAAATGATGGTAAGACTTTTGATGTAGTCAATATTTATAGAGACCCACTCAATGATATTGCGATTATCAAAATCAATCCAACGAATGGCTCAGGACAAGCGCTTAGGCCGGTTGAAATGGGAGATTCGGAGGATGTGAAGGTTGGGCAGTTGGTAGTTGCGATCGGAACTCCGCTTGGAGAGTTTCGGGGCAGCGTTACCAAGGGGATTGTGAGCGGAATTGGCAGGGGAATTACGGCTGGTTCTCCTTTTGAGGGATTGGTTGAGCGGCTTGATGATGTAATACAAACAGATGCGGCAATAAATCCCGGGAATTCCGGCGGACCTTTGGTTAATTCCTCAAGCCAGGTAATTGGCGTTAATACTGCTATCGCAAGCGGTGCTGAAAATATAGGATTCGCGATTCCTATAAATGTAGTCAAAGACGCTCTTGATAATTTTAATCAAACAGGAGGATTTGTAAGGCCCTATCTTGGAGTAGCGTATAGAATGATAGGACGAGAGCTTGCGATTCTCAATGAACTTCCGCAGGGAGCTTATGTGCAGGAAGTAGTTGAAGGATCCGTAGCAGACAAAGCCGGGATAAACCAGGGTGATATACTTACTCATATGGATGGAGAAAAATTGGTGGATTCCGAAGGCGGATTGGCAGCGGTTATAAACAAGAAAAAAGTAGGAGACACGGTGACGATTACTGTTCACCGAGATGGCGAAACCTTGGACATTAGGGTAACTCTTGAGACGGCACCGGGCCAGTAGCTATGGGGCTACTTCCTGCCATACTGTTTGGGCGGAGCGGATCAGCTGCGGGGAGTTGAGTATAAAGTCAGGCCGCTCTTTTATATAAAATACCGGATAGTGTTCGCCTTCTCCACAAACATCTCTTTGATTTTGCAATGAACCACCAGTAAGAGAAGCGTTTGTTATCAGTGCGCCCGCGACATTGAGTCTTGGATCAGGCGTTGGGCAATAAGAATCGTTTGTGTCATCGGTATCGTCTCTTATGATAATATTTTTGCCAGCAGAATAATATCCCTCAATACTTGACGCAGTTGAAGTAGAATCTGATTCTCCAACATTTCCATCTATTTTTATATCACCCTTAACTGCGAAAGTAACTGTTGATGTGGTAGGCACGAGTATTTTCTGTTTGATAATAAAGTCTCCGTTAACAAGAATAACAATATCTCTATTGTTTTGAAAGGTATAGGGATTTCCGCCCGGGTTTGTTCCTACGAAGACGAGATCGCCGTTGGCGATAAAAAGTCCACCGCTAGTAGGACTGGGAGGTATTACGGGATTAAATTTACAGTCTGATAGTCCTCCAATACAGCGGGGAGGAGTTGAAATATCGGTTGGTGTTATACCGTTTCTCTGGGCAAATGCCAGGAGATATTCATACGAAGTCTTGATAACGTTTGGCGGGAAAGGAGTGAAGGTTTCAGGGTACGAAGTTGTTCCTACAGTCCATTTTCTTGACGATGCTTGGGCAGTGGCAGCTCCAAAGCTAGGGTTGGTACTGCCTGAGAAGATAATTCCAGGTGTTCCTCCAGCGCCAACCAAAGAAGCAAAGGCTGGAGAAGCAACTTCTGAAATTGGGTCTGAAAATCCAGCGTCGATTCTCATATTCAATCCTACAGACTGGAACCAGGGTGAATGAGTGACACCGAAATTGGCATTTATGATATTCTCGCCGACACAAGTTCCGGCAAGCGGAGAAGGAGGTTGCGGAGGACTTTCAAGTTGAGGAGGATTTGCCGCAGACGCATCGCATAATGGACCTACAGTAAGATCAAATGAGGGTGGAGGAACGCCAGTCGTGGGAAAAGTCATGCTGAGATTAAGGGCGGAGTCATAGGAAATAGTATAAGTTCCTACCGGTAGCTCTGATATAGCAAATTCTCCCGGTGAGGGATAAGTTATGGTGCCAGTTGGATTGCCGCTAGACGTATTAACAGATGTAATATTGATATTCCCGGCATAATTTGATTCTCCTACGTCTTTGAGTTTATTTGTATTTCTGTCCACAAAAACGTTTCCTGAGATTGAGTTACCTGACGGTGTTGGAGTGGGAGTGTTGGTGGGTGTTGGAGTGGGAGTGAATATAGGTGTTGGAGTGGGAGTGCTTATGATATCAAAAGCCGCGCATACTGCCGTGTGCCTGTTGGAGCTGGGGGAAGCGGGAGTTCCCGCGTGACGAGCGGTAACAGATGTGATAGTTGAGCCTACCACGAAATTTGGATTCACAACCTCGGTGATCCAATCATCGTTGCTTGGCAGATCGCTTATTGTTCCTGTATTTCCGGATGTATCGGTAGACAGATACCAACGTTCAATTGGTTGGAATTGCGGAGGACGTGAGGAATGATCATCATAGCTCACCAGTGTTACTCTATATGCTCCGGGCGGAACACTGGTGGTTATTGGACCATAACTGGATAAGGATGTTACATTTGAAACAAGCGGAACCAGGGGAGATACTATTATTCTTCCGGGTTCGGGCGTTAGGGGACAGCTTACCGCAGCGGAGCAGCATCGGTAGCCGTACATGACACCCGAGGGATAACTTTCACATGTATTGTATCCTATTGCCCAACAGCAATTTAGTATTGGGTTACTGCCTCCAGTCTCGCAGTTGGTATTGCCTGCATTAGGCTGAAAAATTTGACCAGCGCCAACTCCAGGGTTGTCGCATGAGTCAATACTGCTTTGCACAGGGATATCTATACAAGACTGGGCAAATGCGGGATTGGGTACCAGAAAAAAAATTCCAATCGTAGAGAATAATATAAAGTACTTAATAGGCATCTTGATTTTATTATTTATTATTTTTTATTTATGTCAATAGTTAGTTTCTTGTTCCAATTTGGGCGAGTTCGGGCGCGCAGCTTTGCCAAGAATAAGAAAGACTTTCTTGGGTAAATTGGCAATAAAAGACGGAAATATTTCTTGGTTCTTGCGAGGAAGATGCTTGTGTCTGAATACCTGTGCCTCTTTTTGTGCCGTCTTCTTCCGTCCAAAAGCTTTCACAGTAGAGTTGACCGTTTACTAGATCTTTACAGTAGAATTCCTCTTTTGGAGAGACTTGGAAGAATTGAGATGTTGATTGCAGCGCCATATCGGAAGACGCGGAAGCATTTGTATTGTAGTCAAAAAGAATATAGACTGCTCTTAAATTTTCCCCGCCCGAAGATACTTCGTATCTTGCAAATGCCATTCCATCCTGAGTTTCCCATGTTGCCAACGATTCACCTTGATCGCTTTCTGTTTCGTGAAAGTTGATGGAAAAAGATGAAGGATGGTATGAAACTGAGACAATAGTTGAGACGGTGTCATTAAAAAGCTGTTTTCCTCGCTGGTTTGCATCGGGAGTGGTATTTGGCTCGGATTGTTGGGCCGTTTCATATGAGACGTGCGGGAGAAAGCCGAACAGGTTTGGGAACATTTGGGAGAGCCTCAAGACGTTAAAATAATTGAGATTTATAATCAAAACAAGAAGTAAAACTGCTATCAGAATTATTATTAATGGGGTGTTTTTTTTGTTTGGGTAAAACATAGTTTTTTTTGATCCATAAATTTATATTAGGAGGTGGGCAGTAAATTGTCAAGTCCTTTGTAGCTACGGTGCTATTTCCTGCCATACTGTTTGGGCGGAGCGGATCAGCTGCGGGGAGTTGAGTATAAAGTCAGGCCGCTCTTTTATGAGTAAGGAAGGCGCGGTGCTGTTGGCAGCGCAAAGATCTCTGTGATTATGCAAAGATCCGCCGGTTAAAGATGCATTTGTAATAATAGATCCTTCAACATTTAGTTGTGTGTCTGCTGTTGGGCAGCTGTCGTCATCAGTATCATCAGCATCATCTCTTATAATAAAGTTCTTGTTTGTAGAATAATATCCTTCAATATTCCCAACGTTGTCATTAACTTTTATATCCCCCTTAACCGCGAAAGTAACTGTCGAGCCAACTGGAACGCTCAAATTTCCCAGCAATGTTAAGTTTCCGTTAACCAGTATTACAAAGTCTTCGTTAGCACCAAATGTATAGGACGCGTTTGCTATAGTAAGGTCGCCGTTGGCAATGTATAGACCGTGACTCAAAGAAGGTTTAAGCGAGCAATTTGCTATTCCTCCTGGAACGCAGGTTGGCGGCGTTGCCATATTGACTGGCGTGATACCGTTTCTTTGAGCAAAAGCCAGGATATATTCATATGAAGTCTTGATAACGTTGGGTGGGAAAGGAGTGAATGTGTCTCTAAAAGAAGCATTTCCTACAATCCAATCCATTGATGACGCTCTTGAAATTGGGGATCCGAATGAAGGATTAGTGTTGCCTGAGAAGATAATGCCAGGATTCCCGCCTGCGCCATTCAAAATCGCGTAGGGATTCGGAAGGGTAGTAGCCGGAATATCGTCAGAGAATCCGGCATCAATTCTCATATCTACTCCAATTGATTGGAACCATGGTCCGGGAGCAGATAAAATGCCAAAGTTGGCATTTTCGATATTTCCAAATACTGGAGTTGGAGTTGGTGCAGATGTGCATTGATTGTAAACATTGCAGACACCAGAGCAGCAATTGCCTGCGGTAGCAGGGGTGCAGGCAGAGCCTCCTGTTAAGCAAGAGAAAGCTGTTGTTGTACAGGCAGCGCCTAGAGGATAAAGAGGATGAATTGTGGGATAAGGATTGGCGCCGTTCGCATCGCAATTTGGCCCGACTGTTAGAGCAAAAGAAGGAGGAGGAAGTCCTGTATTGGGAAAGGATATGGTGTGATTGGCTGGAAGAGAGGTGTAGCAAATGGCATATTCTCCATCAAGAAGAATATTTCCTGTGTTATAGTCTCCTGTCGCGGTGTCAATTGGATTCCATTGAGTTGGGATGGGAGGAATTGGAGTAGGAGTGGCTAGCGCTCCTTGACAACTAGGATAAGGAGCTCCAACGCAGGAGAGATTTGGACAGCATTCGGCGGAAACTCCACAGGAGACACCTGTCCCTTTACACGATGTAGTAGGAGTGGGTAGAGGAGTAGGGGGGAAATAAAGCGGCGCGGAACAGCTGTTGCCCGCGTGAATCGAAAAGGTCGAGACAGAGTCAGTATAGTTGGCTTCCGCCGCATCTTTGACAAGATTAGTTGTATTGTCATCAACAAATACGTTTCCTGATATCGAATACGTTGGCTCGCAATACGTGACGGTGAGAGCCTGCGTGCCTGGATTGGATCCCTGGCATGTGCCTGCAACATAAGGAGGATTCGCGCCAACGCAAGTGAGTCCGGAGCAGCAGCTACTGCTGCTCATGCATGACGCGCCGGATCCGCCGCATGATGCGTTTACTTCAAAATCGCCCGTGAATATTGTTTGAAATTGTCCGCTCTTAGGGCAATACCATTGGTCGTGTTCAGGGTGTATATTAAAAGCAGACATGGTGAGATCTTGAGTGTTTACGAGTGATTGAATAATGCTTGTTACATATGCTGTCCCCGAGGGTAGGCCGCTGTTTCCGCAGACATATGTTTGATTCCAGCACCCACTAAAACCGTCACATGATTTCGATCCACAAGTGCTTCCGGAACCGCAACTACAACCCCCGCCACTGCAGGTGCTGCAAGTCTCCTGCATCAAACCCGAGCCGAATCTCGTAGAGCCTGAATTGAAAGAAGACGTGGAAAAGTCACCGCTGCTTGCAAGTGAATTGCGGGCTCTGGCAAATCCTGCCTGACACCCAAGAATAGTAGGTGAGTATAAAGTAGCATTTTTTATATTTGAACCCTTCGGTATGTTAAACCCTGAAAAATTAAGAATCGCTTCTCGGCTTCGATCATAATTAGGGTTAGTATAGTTGAAGCAACCAAAGTCGATACAGCATGTATTGTTGCTGGTTTTCGCGCTTGAGTAATTCACCGGGATATTGCTTGCTTGAGGGAATGCTGTTTGGGTATTATAGTTGGAGCAGGAATTGGTTTTGCCGGATTCCCGGGTGACAGCGTAAGAGTTCGCTGGAGGAGTGTATGATGTGCATTGGTTGTATATATTGCAAACGCCCGAACAGCAATCTTGGGTTTGAGTAGCCGCAGTGCAGGACGCGCCTGATCCTCCTAACGTGCAAGCCACGCCTGTAGAGGTGATTGTTCTTTCAATCATCCCCGCGGGGCAGGCACTCGTCAGTGGGGATGGTATGGGTGTTGGGGTGGGAAGTGGACCGGATGTTGGAGGAGGAGGGCAGCCGCCGGAAGTGCAGTGGGTGGTTGATCCGGCAGGACAACCCTTTTGCCAAAGGATACCGGATATTCCACAAGTGCCGCAAGGCCCGCAGCCGGGAGAAGACGGGGTGGGGGTGGGAGTTGGGGTCGGAGTACCTCCTCCGCCTCCGCCGCCTGGTGTTGGGGTAGGGCTGGGGACGATGAAGAAGTCATGAATATTAGGGGAAGGGTCGGTTGCAAAATCCACAAAATCCCTCCAGTTGCCCGGGCACACGGAGGGCGTGCCATAGTTGGGAATGGAAAGGCGTACTATGTCATATTGTGCCTCAGGGCAAAGATTTAAGAGTTCGTAGGAACCGCTTGCGTCTGTTGTATCGGTTCTTTTCACTATAGCCGATGGGAAAAGTTGAGCTCTTATAACTGCCCCTGCGAAGCCCTGATCGCCTCCTGTTACAGAACAGCTGGCATCATTGTCTATCCATACCCGACCAATCGCAGATGGACAGGGAGCGGGAGTGGGGGTTGGGGTTGGTGTAGGCGAAGAGGTAGGAGTGGGGGTGTTAGTTGGAGTGGGGGGAATTGGAGTGGGGGTTGGGGTTGGAGTGTTAGTTGGAGTAGGGGTGTTAGTTGGAGTAGGGGTGGGAGTATGGGTGGGGTTTACACAACAATATAGTTCATAAAAAAATGGCCCCGGGTTTGGAGCATTAGGTTCAATTTTTTTATCAGAGCAATAATCGTAGCCCAAACCGGTACAGCACTGTTCTCCCGTAAGAGACCCAAAACCCTGACAAGTAGCATCGCTTGACGGATTATTGCAGAATGGAGGTCCGTTTGTACTACTAGTTCTCTTATAATCACAAAGCGTAACAGCGTGGGTAGCCGATGTGGGTTGAGGTGATGTAGAAACAGTCAGGGTTAATAGAGAAAACAAAAATAAAAACAGGAGAAGGCTTATACTTTTCCCCATACCTTTTGATTATAAGCATCATTCTTTTTTAAATGCAAGTAGCTTTTCGGTTCCGTTGGAGGAATCTGTGGAGAAATAAGGTTTTAGAAGAAAATCATCGCTGGCAACTTCTGCCTCTGGACCGACAACTCTGCCATTGTATGCCATAACAGCGAGTCTTATTGGTTGATTTGGTTCTGCGGTCATTACTTCGGTTAGCGCATCTACTGCTGGCAGCTTTTCATAATTTGTCCCTCTCAATTTTTCTTTTTCGAAGCTTTGCATTGGAAGTAAGTTATTAAATGTACCAATCTGGGTTGGGTTATTATCAACAAACCACCAGACAACAGTTGTGTTCTCTTCTTCATAATATTTATAAAATCGTACTTGTCCGGCAAGATCGGGGTCTTGACCCCAATCTTGAATACCTCTAACAAGATATATATGAGAATCTTCAGGCGCAATAGTTGTTACGATATTGTCAAATTTGAAGTCAATGAGAGCAACTGGCGGTCGTTGTGTTGGATCTTGTGCATTTGGATCAGTATCTGCCAAATCAATTCTTTCAATTGTGCCAGTAGTATTATCAGGCATTTTAAATGGGAGAGGGAAACTGATAGTTTGTTTTTCTTTATTAATGACTGACTCCAAATTGAACTGACCCATATTGTCAGAATCAATATAATACATGTTGTTTGGCCCAATCGTTGTCTTTTTTGCACCATTGTCAAAAGCTTCATTTGCCTCCACCGGGCTGGATTCGGCGCGGGGGATTAGTCTTCCCTCTATATATTCACGGAATTCTGGAGAGATCTCTCTAACTATTGCATATGTTCCTCCTAAAGCAGCAAATCCTGCGCCAGTAGCTAGGCCCACTTTTACAACAGTCCCAGTTTTTGATTTTTTAGGGTAATTTTTGTTGTTGTAATAATCTTGTTCTTCTTTTGTTGGCGGTGGAGCTAGGGTTATGCTATTGAACATTTCACCCAAACGAGCCTCTACTGCCGGTGTAATCTGTTCTGCTTGAGGGGGCGGGGAAGCTTCACGGGTTGTGGTTGAGATTCTGTCGTGGGTTGTAGTGCTCAATCTAAGACCGCCTCTTCCTGTTAGAGGATTATTATTCTGCTCCGGATAGAAAGGTTTTCTTTCATGTGCCATAGAGCCCTTCCGTTTCACCAGGCACCGAATGGTACTTGGCCTATAGTTTTAACTTCGCAATCACCTTTTTAATACCACATTTTCCCACTTTTGTCAATAATCCTGGAGTAGTTGGGGTGAACTACCAGCTTGTAATAGGGGCAAAAATAGCTTGTCCAACCTTTTTAGGAGGGGCTTTTGAGATTTCACTCAAGAGCTTTGATGCATTAAGGATTTCCACAGATACCGTTTTTCTTCTAATTGTCACCCAGAACTAATTTTATTCTCAATCTCTTTTGGCTCCAGGGATTATTGTATTCCGGTCTCGGCAAAATCAGAAGCGCAGCTTTGCCAGGAGTATAAATCGCTTTCTTTTGTGAATTGGCAGAAGAAAACGCTGTTTTTATTTGGATCAGTAGAAAAAGGGTTGCCTTCATATAGACCCGAGCCTCTTTTGGTTCCGTCTGGCTCCATCCAAAAGCTCTCGCAGTAATTTAAGTCGTTGCGAAGAATACCGCAGCGAAATTCCGCTTTTGGTATTGGTGAAAAGAATTGAGGCACAATTTCTTTTGCCAGATCCGCAGTTATAGGAGCATCGGTCTCATAATCAAGATAAATAACAAGTTTTGCCATCTGATTTCCATCTGAAGCAACGCTTCCTCCCGCTGTCCCTTTTCCATATTGAGTGTCCCAAGTGGCCAGCGTGTCTTCTTCGGCAGCTTTTCCTTCAGTTATAGCAACATCATCGAAGGATTGAGGAAGATAAGAGAGCGTGACAACTTCAGCAATAGAGTTGTTGATAGGATGCGTGGCTGGTCGGTTAGGGTCGAGATTTGCATCAGAACTAGATTGTTGTGATTCTTCATATGGCATGTGCGGGAGGAAGCCAATCTTTAAAATGTTAAAGAAATTAAGAATTCCAACTAGAAGAAGAATAAATATTGCTATAAAAGTAATTTTAAATAACCTTTTCTTCTTTACCTTGATCTGTTCGTCAGGCGCAGGAGCGGGCGGCATTTGTTTTTCTTGATCCATGATTTTATCGTAGGGTTTAAGGAGTAGATTGTCAAGTGTTGACAAGTAGAGTAGTATCAACTTACACTTAAACACATCATGAGTGAAAATGATTGTAGAAAGACTATATATTATGACGGAAGCTGTGAGATGTGCAGGGCAATTATTAAAAAGGTAGACCGGTCAAAGCAAAAGGAAAAGTTTGACCCTAAGGATATAACAAAAGACCTTCTTCCCCAAAATATTACAAAGACATCGGCAGAGAAGGAAATACACGTTGTAGACGCGGACGGCAGGGTTTACAAAAACGCGGAGGCAATTCTGAAGATTCTCGAAGAATATCCAAAGTGGAAATTTATAGTAAAGGTTGGACGGTTGCCAATAATAAAGCAATTGTTGCCATTTGGGTATAAATTTATAGCCAGCCACAGGCATGCTATAAGAGTTTAAGACTTTTAGATTAAGGAACGGATCTTAATCAGTAGGTTAACAACCGAAGTCCTGGAACCAATTGGCAGGTCAACAAAGAAGCCGTATTTATTGAGGAATCTCCACGGGAGCCAATTGGAAAAAGCAGTTATTGGTCCGTATCTAAATCCTTCAGACTCACAGACAGAGCGTAGTATCTTCATAAGCGAATGAATCTTCATTTGGTTCATCCAGAGAGGTTCATTTATTTTTACCCCAACTAATCGATAATTAGGGAGATTTTTTTGAAATAATTCTTCTTCCCCAGTTGGATCAAGCAGTTTTCCATCTATGCTGATTCCAGCATAGCCGTTT
This sequence comes from Candidatus Levybacteria bacterium RIFCSPHIGHO2_01_FULL_38_26, assembly GCA_001782075.1. Taxonomy (GTDB): domain Bacteria; phylum Patescibacteriota; class Microgenomatia; order Levybacterales; family UBA12049; genus 2-01-FULL-38-26. Next base: position 12,289 of record MFNO01000035.1, on the reverse strand, counting down.
TGGGGTGTTCTTTGTACCGATATAAAGACATGATTTTCTTTTGAAATTGGATAATCGGCAATAGTTCCTTGGTCGCCTACTATCAAATATTTTCCGATATCGTAATCGCGCGGTCCAATTAGGCTGGCCGTTACACCATTCCCGCAACGTATTCTTAGTTCCTCTGACACGCCTCGGGCAATCATTTGTGTAAAAATAATCGTATTCGAATCGGATAAAAACTTGACTAAGGCCATTGTATGATGAAGCACTCCGCAGTGTAATAAATGTATGTATTTAAGATTTCCGATGACTCCGCTGTCGATGAGTCTCTTTGCCTCTACATACATTCGCAAATAAAGGAAATCTTCTGCCACCACGACCTTTTTGTATTTCCTAAGAAGCTTTATCGCTTTGATATCCTTGGGATGGATTACAGGTGTCTCAAGCACCAATGTCGCTTTGGACACATCCCAGTTATTAAGTTTGCGGAGTACCGAACCGACATTTTTTGTTGATACAGATATAAATATGATATCGGCATTGGAGACGTCAAATTTATTAAAGTCGGTGTCGGTAGAGAGTGGTATATTTTTGTACCATTGACTCAAGTCCTTTTTGGTTCGTGATAGAACACCCATAAGATCAAATTCATTCCGTAGGCAATATAGCGCCGGCAAGACGGTACTTTTTACGCGATTGCCGGATCCTACAAGAAGAACGTTCTTTTTCTTCGGGACACTCCACCTATTGATACGGGCTCGTGAGTTCGGATATTGTTTCTTTAAATGCTCCGAAAGTTTTTGTGTCAATGCAAAGATTGTATAGGTGGGGTTTGCATATCCAACGGTAGGGAAGAGCGAACTGCCTGCGATGAAGAGGTTTTTTATTCCGTGTACTCTAGCGTCTGTATTCGTAACGGACTTTTTGGGATCTGTTCCCATTCTCGTGGTGCCCATGTGATGCGAGCTGTCATCAACATTCCAATCATAGGTTTTATCAAGAAGCGGACTTTCAAAGGAAAATTCTCCGGTCATATTCCCAGTTTCACTAATCAATTTATGAATATGTTTTACCGTATCTTTGTCAAGAGAAGAAAGTGACCAATGAATGGACGGTTTTGAGAGTCCAAACGCATCTTTTTGTTCAGATAGGGTGATTCTGTTAGAAGGAAGAGGAGCTTGCTCCATGTGATTCATTAGCTCAACCCGTTTAACTTGTAGTCTGTTTCTCAAGAATCTCGAAGCCCTCCGGTACATAGGATCGGCCTGAATGTAGCTATTTAGGAGTTGATGTTTTCTTTGAGTTTCTTCAGTAAGTTTAATTCCAAGTCTGCATTTTCCCAGTTGTGTATTGAAGTCACAGTGGTTTGAGATATCGGTTTTTTTACTGAAAAAGAGAATTCCTCCGTTCATCTTCGGGTGATCCATATAATATCTGCCCGCTTGGTCATTTGCGTTGCCTAGACCTTTAGGATGCTTTTTATTTCTAGAAAGCAATAGAAGTCTTGCATTTTCTATGCCTCCAGCAGCAAGGACTACATGCCGTGCGAATATTTGGAATTTATTTCCTTGTAGTGTTTTTACGCTTGCTCCAGATACAATCCTACCATTTTCTTCTGTTTCTAAGCCAGTGACATGGGAGTTCATAATGACGGTTGTATCAGTGGAGGCGCGAAAGGATTCCTTGAATCGTTTACCAAAGTCCCAATATTTTTTTTTCATAATATAGAAGATGTTTGGTTCGAAAGCTGGACTTAGACGGAAATTCTGGATAGTTCTTTTATGTATTGCAAAGTCATTTATCTTTGGAGCATCCAGAAACAAAGCAGATTTGTTGTAGAAGGGAATAAGGCGTTCTTTTGAAAAGGGCCACCCGGAGTTCGGAATCCAATCACGTTTTTCAAAATCTATGGTGTCCAGCGGACGCAGCACGCCCCCCCAGGCAATTGATGTTCCTCCGTAAGCGATTATCCTCGATTCATTATCAATAGGGAGGTTTGTTGTAATAAAGCCATGCATTTCCTGCGTGTTCTCGTTATAATCCGAATTTCCAGCCTCGAGTAGGATGATTTTTATTCCTGTGTTAAGGAGAGTTGCTGTCAAATGTATGCCCGCGATTCCTGCCCCGACGATGCAAATGTCCGTATTAATACGGGAGTCTTTTTCTATTTGATTACCATCGATATACATTATGTTCCATTGTAGATTAGCGCGTCAGGAAAAAGTGCGTGCATTTCTTTGCCAGCTGACACATAACCAATAATCGCTATTTTAATTTTTGACATTACTCTATATTTATAACATAAAAGTGGTAGGTAAGCCAGTAGCCTCGACATAAACCTATCATGATGACATTGTAAGTTTATTGTCCGGTTAGAACATATTATGATATAAAAGAAAAATGGCAATTAAGATTACAATTGTCAGGGATATGCAAATAAATAAAACGTCATGAAAGATACTAAGTATAGTATTTTCGTAATTGGATTTATTTTATTATACTTTTTGGTTGGTATGATTACGGGTTTCTTAGGAGCAAATCAGATCTTCCCTTTTTCTGCATGGGACTTATTTGAGGATATCCCAAACAGAAGGAATGATTATGGAGTAATTATAATGTCCTACAATGGGAAAATAGTCTCTCCTCCAAAGTTATTCCAAGATTCTAAGGATATTACTCCCGAGTATGGATCAATTATTGCTTATAGACTCATACAAAATTTTGGAAAGGCATATGACAGAAGTGACATACAAGAGGCAGAGAGGTTGCGAGCAATATTTGAGGCAAATTATATGAAGGCGCCTGCGCGATATAGCCTAGTTAAATTAGTTTATGATCCTGTTGAAAGATGGAAAACAGGTAAATATGAAACAGCATATATTCGAGTGTTTTCTGTCAGATCGGAAGCATTATGAGATTCATTTTGCGTCTTTTACCATTTCATAATTTTTCAGAAATTATGCTTAAAGAGGCTGTTTTGAAAGCAGAGTATATTGTCAGATTTTATTATATTGCTTTGTTTTTTTTGGCTGTTACAACTATAGGGGATTGGAGTTATTATTTAGACAAAAGCGCTATTGATCCATTATGGCCAATCGTGTGGGTAAATTTTGTGGATTATAACTTTGGAGTAAATATAATTTTCACTACGCTTCTAATTGGAACATTTTCTGCCGCACTCTTTCCAAAAATGCGCTTGACAAGACTTGCTGCATTCCTTGTTTTATTTGAATTTGTCGCATTTGACAAATCTTTTGGTCAATTAGCGCATAATTGGCACGCTTTTGTTCTTACAAGCTTTTTACTTGTATTTTTACCATACAAGAGAGAAGGTGATAAGTCTTATAATCACAATTTTCTTTCTATCTTCTGGGGTTGTCAGGCAATTGTACTCTTGGCATATACTATGTCAGGAGTATGGAAAATATATAATGGGTTTATTCAAATGGCACTAGGCGAGATCCATAATTTTCACCCCCAAGCCATGAGTTATCAGGTTGCTGATAGATTGCTTCAGACAGGTAGGACAACATTATTGGATTCATTTATAATCGAACAAATATGGGTGGGGTGGCCGTTATATGTTGGTGCGATATTTATTGAGCTTCTTGCTTTTTCCGTAGCTTTTCTACCATCATTTCACAGGCTTTGGGCTTTTGCAGTTATTTCTATGCATATTTGCATCAAGCTAACAATGGGGATAGGTTTTGAGCAGAACATATTGCTTATCGCGCTTCTTTTTTTCAATTCTCCTTTCATTGTATCCGGTAATCGTTGGCAAAATTGGCTTTCTAAAAAGCTGAATTTTTAATTATCTTCTATAAATTTTATAATATTTTTAGCTCTATTGTTCCAATCATATTTCTTTACGGTGTAATAAGCGTTTTTTGACAATTTTTCAGATAGTTTTTTGTCATTTAAAACCAACTTAATTCCTTTGGTTAGCGCCTCTGGGTTATTTGGCTTGACTAAGATTGAATTCTTTTCATTTAATAATTCTCTTATGGTGGGTATATCTGGTGCTACAATTGGTCTTTTTGATGCCATATATTCAAATAGTTTCATAGGAGAGGAAAATCTTGATTCTCCTCCTTTTAGATTTGGCAAAACCAATACATCGGAAACAATTTGGTACTTAGGAATCAATACGGGTGATACATGACCCACAACGGTAGTATTTGGAATGTTATTTTTTTTAATGAAATTTTTAAATCTGATTATATCCTTTTCTAAACCACCAACAAAATAACAAACAACATCATCATCTTTAAAATCTTTCATTGCCAAGGCTAAAATCTTTACCCCTTTCCAATTATAAAGATGGCCGGTGTAACACACCATCTTTTTACCTAGAGGTATTTTTAACTCATTCTTTAAATTTATTTTTGGAGCAAGGTTTTTAAACATTTTTAAGTCAACGCCATTACCTGCTACAAATATTTTTTTTGGATGGACACCTCTAGTCAAGTAGTAATTTTTTAATTGGTTTGTATTAACTATTAAGCCGTCAATTGCCCCACTGCTTAATAGTTTAACTACCTGCGGTTGGGGTTTATGTCCTTCATAATAAATTTTGCCTCGATGAATAAATCTTAGAGAATTAAGATATTTGGTCCAAAAAGGGTCTCTAACATAATATTTTTCTGGTTTATTAACCAAAGAGTAAAAAATAAAAAAAATTGTAAAAAAAAATACTTGGACAAGAAAGCGTAGAAATTGACGCGTTGAATAGTAGGAATTAATCCATACCAGATATGGCATTTTTTGTATTTTAAAAATATCTTCTATACCGTAATACTGCCAGATAGTTTCAGTCTGAATTACTGTTTTGTTCAAAAGTGAAAAGGAGGGTAAAATTAAATCAATTTTCATCCTGTTTTTCGCAAATGCCTCACACATTTTTATTATTTGGTAGGAGTGTGCCTTTTCACTAGGAATTATTGCATTTGTGATATAAGTAATTTTCATTTGGACTAGAATTGGGAGCCAATAAATGGATTAAGTTTACGTTAGCGACTATGAGCTATGCAAGTCTGACAGATTTTTCAAAAATTTGCAAATTAATTTGATTAGGGTATATTATTACATAATACAAAAGAGTAAGCTCAAAAAAACATGAGGATAGCATTTGTCGTTGGAAAGTTTCCGCTTATCTCCGAGGTCTTCGTTTTGAATCAAGTTATAGGACTTATAAAACTGGGGCATGAGGTTGATATTTTTTCATTTTCGCGTGGAGATACAAAAAAAATACATTCGGATGTAGAAAAGTATGGTTTATTAAAAAAGGTTATATATTTAGACCCTTTACATAGGGTTTCGGATAGAGTTAGAGAAACTCGTATGTCTCTGAGCGAAAAATATTCTAAAAAAATTGGCTTCAAGTTGTCTTTGTTAGATTTGATTCGTTACACCCGAGATAAATTCTTACTTATGAAATTAATTCATTGGTTGCGCTTGAAAAGTATGAGACCATACGACATTATTCATTGTCAGATGGGCACTGTCGGACTAAGGTTTCTGCCGCTTCGCCGGCTAGGTATTTTTAGTGGTAAGCTAGTAGTTCAATTTAGAGGGGAGGATATTACGGAATTTGTCAAGCAGAAGGGAGAAAAAGTATACGGCAAGCTTTTCAAGGAGGCTGATTGTTTTATGCCGGTATGTGATTATCTTGGAGAACGGGCAATAGCGCTTGGTTGTCCCAAGGATAAGATTTCCGTACTCAGATCTGGTATCAATTGCAAACGTTTTATTTATTCAGAAAGGGTAATTCCATCCACCGGTTTTATTAGAATCGCTATTGTCGGACGTTTGGTTGGAAAAAAGGGAATCGAATATGCAATCCGTGCATTTTCAATCCTAAAAAAGCGAGGATACAAAGCAGAATTATTGATTGTAGGTGATGGCCCATTGAGAATGAGACTTCAAGAATTATCTAAAGAATTAAATGTTGATAAGAGTGTAGTATTTTTTGGAGCTAAGAATCATGATGAAGTTGTTGAAATACTAAATAAAGCACACTTATTTGTAGCTCCTAGTGTTATATCAAAAAATGGCAATGAGGAGGGGATTCCGAATGTACTTAAAGAAGCAATGGCTGTTGGTCTTCCGGTTGTATCTACCTATCACGCTGGTATTCCGGAGCTGGTTCAAGACGGCATCTCCGGATTTCTGGTTCCCGAGCGTGACACACAATCACTTGCGGATAAGCTTGGCTACTTGATAGATCATCCAGAAATCTGGATAAGAATGGGAAGATCTGGACGAAGGTTTATTGAGAAAGATTATAACATTGAAAAACTTAATAAAGAACTGGTTGATATCTACAGAAAATTAATTAAATGAAACGCTACCAGAATATATTCTTTGCCGCATTTTTAATTATCAGCTTATTTATTCGATTATTATATATAGACAATGCGGCTATTCCCAAAACATACAGTGATTCTTTAAGGGATTATTTAATTGCAGATCATATAATCAGTTTCGGAGAGGTACCGCTAATAGGACATTCTAATTTTTTTCTTAACAATATAGGGCTTAGAAACAGTCCAATTTATTATTATCTATTGGCTATATTTTTAATTCCCTATAACAATATTTTTGTTTTGATAGTAATAAATGTTTTTTTGCAATTGTCCACTTTAGTTTTGATATTTTTAATAACTAAGCTTTTTTTCGGATTCAGAACTGCAATTATGGCAGCTATTTTATTTGGGTTTATTCCTTTTGTTCTCTCTCAATCGGAAAATATTTGGCAGCCGTGGGTCATGCAGACCGTAGCACTATTTGCATTGTATTTATTATCTCTTGCTTTCCTTAAAAAAAATTACAAATTTCTGATTGCCGCTATATCGTTTTTAGTATTGGCAATTAGCATTCATTTTTCAGCAGCATCATGGCTGCCTCTATTTATCTTGCTCTCATTTTTGTATTTAAAATTGGAGAAGAAAAAAATAGTGCATTATGTAGGAATTTTAGCGACGCTCATATTAGTTGCTTTTATTTTTCATTTTCCTGTATTGATATATTTATTAGATAAAGAATTTCTAGCTGACCCGCGTACAATTTACCCACAGTCAATAAATAATTATTTTATAAATATAATACATTACTTTCAGGATTTAAACTTAAACACTGTAATTGTATTAGTATTAACTCTTGGATTGATAGGCTATTTATTTCTTGAGAAGTCCAAAAGATGGATTACGGTAGTAGGGCTAGGTTTTTTCTTAAGTACAATACTTTCAGCCTCCTTTCTTCAGCACCCTATAAATATTTATGGTACGCGTTACATAACTTTGTCATTTAGTATTTTTGCCATTATTGTCTCGGTTATTGCGAATTTCTATTTTAATAAAATTAATAATATTATCTTAAAATTTAATCATAACAACTATCAAAAAATAAATATCTTGCGTACTACTTGTTGGTTCCTAATTTTTCTTTTTTTGTTAAAAATATTCTCTCAAGACTTCAGCTTTTTGAATAATTTGAAAACAAGCAACAATATTAACGGAAAATATTTTTTGGAGGAAGTAGTTTATTCTGTCGAGTCCAAAGTTTTTGATATAAAGAAAAAAGAAAAATATGATAATCCTGATTTTTTTCATATCATTTCTTTTACTAATAAAAATACTTTTTCCAGTAAAACCGAGCATAGAACCCTAGAGGACTCGTGGTTACTTATGCCTCTGGAAAAAAACCTAAATCATAAATTAACGAATCTACCGAAAAGTTCTTACTTTGAACAACTAAACAGAGACGATTATATATTTTTGGTTTGCTATGATAGATATGTGTGCAATAAATCATTAGATTGCACTGGTGACTTTTTAGTAGCAAACGCCAATTATTTCTTAGTTGAAAGAATTTACAGCAAACCTACGATATCTATATTTTTATTGAAAAAAAGCTCTATATAGGAAATAATAAAATAAGTATTACTTGGGTAGGCAAGCTTTGTGATATACTTTTTGGGTGGAGAAAATGGAGCTTATAAGTATTTTAGGGATTCCAGTTGTTTGGTTGCGGCTTAGAGAAATCTCTCCACTTATTGCAAATCTCCTGGAAGAAAGAGGAAAAGTTCGTTCTCCTGGAATTTTGGACAAAAAGATAATTTTTTACGTTGACGCGTATCATTTTAATATAGCTAATAAAGACTCTTTTTATAAAAAGATTTTACAAACTGCTACTTTTGTGCATGCATCCGGCATGGGACCTGTTTTAGCTTCAAAGATGCTTGGCAGCCCTCTCCCAGAAAGAACGCCAACACCGGATTTTATAGAAGAGATTTTTACAATTGCAGAGAAGAAGAAATGGTCGTTTTACCTTCTGGGAGGAGAAAAAGACGTTGTAGAAAAAACTGTTCAAAATTTACGTAAGAAGTTTCCGGGACTGAAGATCGCGGGGTATCATCATGGATTTTTTACAAATAACAATAAAATAGTTGAGGAAATAAATAGAGCAAAACCGGATATTGTTTTAGTAGGGATGGGTCCTCCCAAACAGGAGAAATGGATAGAAGAGAATAAAGATAAGATAAATGCAAAGGTTTTCTGGGCGGTAGGAGCTCTTTTTGATATTCTGTCCGGAAAAAGAAAAAGGGCACCAAATTGGATGCAGGATCTTGGTTTGGAATGGGCTTATAGAGTAGGACAGGAGCCCAAAAGGCTTTGGAGGAGGTATATTTTTGGAAATATTGAGTTTTTGTTTATTGTTCTGAAAGAGAGAGTAGCCTTTTTTCATAAAAGTAGCCATTGAGGTAATATAGTTTGTCTAGAAGAAAGATAAATAGAAGTAATGGAAGATTAGCCCACGGACTTGATATTTTGCAAAATAGAAAAAAATAAAATGTTTTTTTGGGGAATTGAATCATATTTGTTTTGAGGGAAGGGAATTTCCATTTCTTTTCTATTCTTGCCGTGGTCCTTCCTGTGTGCCATCTTTGTTCCAGAAAATCATATAGAGTGCTTCTTTCTTGGTGGAAGACACAAGTATTAGAAAACAATACAATAGAGCCGTTTTTTTCAATGATTTGTTTTCCTAGATCTGTATCCAGTCCTCGATAAAATTTTTCATCTAGATGGAGTTTGTATTTTTTGAGATAAGATCTTTTTAAAGAAAAATTATTTCCGTCAATCGTTAAAAATTCAATTTCTTCATTAAAATTCTTGCTGAAATATTTTTCCATACTCAGGGGATGATTGGTTTTTGCGTGTTTTTGCACCGATATAAACCTGTTGAATTCAGCAAGTAAGCCATATGTTTTATTTTTGGTAATACTATATGTTCTTCCTTGAATGGCCCAGGCTTTTGGATATTTCTTGTGGGATTTTATCATATTTTCTGTCCAATGCTTTTCTGCAACGCAGTCATCGTCCAGAAATAGCATAATATCTCCTGATACCTCTTTGATGCCTCTGTTTTGGGCATAAGGCATACCGATTCGTTTTTCGTATATGTAACGAATTGGTAGTTTTGGAGTTGTATCACTCGAAGAATAACTTGCAATTACCTCTTTTGTATTATCCGTTGAAGCGTTATCAACGACAATTATCTCATCCGGTAATATTGATTGTTTGGTCAATGATTCAAGACAGACTTCAAGCATTTTTGCCCGGTTGCGGGTAATTATAACAAGAGATATTTTATCCGTCATATTATTTTTTTAATCTCAAGAAAAGTTTTTAGCCTTACAACACCAGTTATCCATAATATAGCAAAATAAATGATGAGGAAGAGAGACAAAAACAAAATAGGATTGTTGGCGAAAAAAATATTGGCCGTAAGACTGGACACGCCGCCTGCTGACAGTATTTTTACATTCTCCATGCCGATAAAGAAAACTTTTGTTTTCTTTGTAACCAGGATGTATTTTGTTAAAACATCAAGCATTGAGGCAATAAGAAAGGCAAGCGCTATTCCAAAGATCCCATATTCGAAAAGCGCTAAAATTAGTGAAAGCGAGATAAACACGAACGCGAAAAGGTAGTTGCTTACTATGCGAGGGACTTTTTTGTCTTTGGCAATCAAAATTCTTTCCGCCATCCAGCCAAACGATAAGACAAAATGTGAAATTGCGAGAATTTGAGCAACGCCTAAGTCTTTTATGTAAGTTTTATGGAATAGGAATGACAATATTTCTGAAGGGAAGAGTAGAATTATAATTAACAAAGGCATGGTTGGTATAAGTATCCATTTAAAAACCGACTTGGAAATTTGAGTTATATCCTCATTTTTATATGTTTTCATTTCCGCTACATGAATAAACATTCCAAAAAGCGTAGTTGGGATTCTATTGATAAGCAGGGGAAGAGAAGCAAGTACAATGTATTGCCCGGACGCGGAGAATCCAAACAGCAATGTTACAAGCAGTATATCAAGAATAGGAAAAATGGTATTGTATAACGCATTTGCAAAAGACAATTTTTTTCGAATGAACATTTTGAGATTAATCTTTTGAAAAAAGCCTAAAAGATTAAGTCTATCAAAAACAAAAGTAAACGATATGATGCTCACGGCAATTGCCATAAAAAGCTGTCCTGCAAAAGCAGCTGCTATACCAAAATTGAGAATTTTGATAAAAATTAATATGTATAAAGCTTGAAAGACGAAAACAAAAACAGCCTGAATAATAAAAACTTTTTTAAACCTTTGCATAAGTTGTAAAAGAAGTAGCATATAGGAGTTGATAAATACAAAAGGAAAGGCAAGGGCAAGAAACGCAAAAGATTTAAGAGGGGCAAAAAATATAATTAAAAAAAAGAAAAAAATACCTACAACCGATCCTAGATAAAAATACGCTTTCAAATAAAAAGCAGCAGTCTTTTCAAATTTAAGGCTTTTTGGATCTTGGATAAAATCACGAAGTTTAGCTGTGCGTCGAACCTTCAATAGTTTAACAATACCGTAAAGAACACGAAGACTTAAGTGAAAAATTCCTAGATTTGCTGGACCAAGAGGAGCAATAAAAATAACCAAAACAAGAGATGTCAGTCTATCAAAAACGGTACCTATTGCAGACCAAAAAGCAGACTTATAAATTGATTTTTCATTTAACATAGCTTGTTAAAAAACCGGCAAATACCCAAAAATATATGGAAACAGTCGGAAGATACCAATCAAAATCTATAGCGGCAAATAATACTGATGATAATATAGCTATAAAAAGTGATATAAAAAACAGGCTTTTTTTCTTGGATAGATTTTTTTTGGTAATATCATAGCCTTTTTTAAAAATAGAGGCTACAAGCATAATTACTGCAAAAAACCCAAATATTCCCGCATCGCTTAGTGTTTGAACAAAGAAATTATGAGCGTTGGAGCTGTGTGGAGGCGTTTGATCGTTAACTTTTACAAGCCCATATGTATCAAGACCATGTCCTGTTAGGGGTTTCTCTAGAAAATTATCATATGCTCTCTGCCAAAATATAAGACGGTGGGATGCATGAATTAGAGGATTTTTTTTAAAATCAAGAGAATCAATTCCTTTGCTTTGAGAGAAATAAAGCAAAGTTAGCAAAGCAAAAAATGTAAGAAAAATAAACATTCCATAAAAAACTTTTTTGGGGATTAGGTTTTTTCCAAACAAAAATGATCCCAAAACAAAAGATATGCCTAGTGAAAGCATTGCCCCAATACTTAAGGTAAATAGTAAGCTAATAATTAACAGAGTACATATGATAATTGACAAGATTCGAATTCGTTTGTTGTTCCAGTAAGATTTGAGAAAATATAAGGACAGGGGAATAGAGAAGACAAGAAGTGCGGAGAGGTGATTGTGTCCGTAAAAAATCCCAAAAAAATTTACATGATCTTTATTTATCTCCTGAAGAATAAGAGTGTTGTAAAGAGAAATTGCAGACAGAATCGAAGAGATAAGTATAAAAGTTAACACTAGAATTTCTTTGCTTCTAAATGTTGAGAATATTGTCTTAGTGCTTACAAAGATAACAAAATATGAAGCGAACAGGCTGAGGATAATACCGCTGTGGGTCACATTTATTGAATAGATCGTTGATATGGCAAGGGGAATAAGAAGCGCTATGAAGAAAAAAGTTGGAGCAAATCTACTTTTGATATCTAAAAAAAGTAATTTGATAAAAATTGGAAGAAGGATGATGCTGAAAAATTGTATTGTAGTAACAACAAGCGGAGGATTATCATAGTAGACAAACTGTTTTTCGAAAAAGGGGATAGAGGAAATAAGTAAAACCGTCAATACTTGATAAAACCACATAATCCTATTATGGCTGGGACTTCTCGACTTGCCCCGCTTTGCGATGCTCGCTTGAAGAATAATGGCCCA
>MFNO01000034.1 GCA_001782075.1 Candidatus Levybacteria bacterium RIFCSPHIGHO2_01_FULL_38_26 | reverse complement strand
TCAAGAATGGGCTTGCAATAGAATAGGAATAACTTTTAGTCATTAACTCCTCAAAAAAATCATGCCAACACTAAATTGAGGCAATTAGTTGGCTGAATTTGAACTTGTTTGATCTTCCGAAAGAGTTGGGGTCGCGGAGATTGATTCGCCGCTGTATTCAAAATTCCTTTTTAGAATCTTCTCCTCACCGGTAACAATGCTTTTTACCCGAAGCTCGAAAGAAACAACTCCTCGATCTAAATTATACAAAGAAATCGATTGGTCGCCGTATTCAGACCATTTTCCGCCATTTATTCTATATGCCCATACAGATGAGCAATATTCTCCCTGTTCGTACAATATCTTTACAGAAACCGGATTGTCCGACAAAGCCTCTCCCTCTTTAGGAGAAACTATTTCAATGGGTGCAATTTCTTTTTTACACTGCTCCACAGATTTAGAAGCTGACTCCCCTTCTTTGTCGCTAGATGTTGGAACAGAAATAGTCGGCACGGAAATCACAATTTTTTCTTCCTTTGGAAGACTGGATGGCTCTACTGCCTTTTCTGCTTTTAAATTGTTGACATTAAGGAGAATAACCGTGAGAAGCACAGGAACAGTAAGAATTGCGCTAAAAAATTCTATATGCTGTTTCTTACTAGGCAGATTTCTGTATAAAAAAAGTATTTTTTTTATCATAAACTAAACCCAATCTATATTTTAACAGAAAAATAAAAATTTTCCAAAGTCAAAGTTGTTTTCTTACCAAAGTGGATAATGTAAACTTTTATTACTTGAGGGATAAACCTGAGTAGAGGCTGCCGACGGCATGCTGCGTGGACTCGGCTCTCTTCATACTCTACCGCATCTCTTCTTGCTATTCCCAAACCAGTAAGCACCCCACACCAATTATCATTTTTGCCATTTCGTTTCACTTCCTTTCATGTCTCCTATTCAAGCCTTAAGCCGCTTTTTTGATTCGTCGGATAACTCCTTTCCAAGCTCCTCAGTTTTATCCGTGGCCTTTTCCTTGAGTTTTTGTCCGCCTTCCCGAATTTGGTTGTAAGTCCTTCTAAGTTTCCCGCGGTTTTCCTTATCTAACATCAATACTGCCAGTGCGCCAAAAGCTGCTCCAATTATCATGGCTGTCGCAGATCCAATGCTTCTATTTTGATTATCAAACATTATAATCACCTCCCCTTTTTCCAAAAATCAATCTAAGTAATATGCTTGCTGTACTTAAAAACCCCAATTTAATGCTATTCTTCAAGCCCCTAATATCTTTGGTCGTATCTTCAAAATCTTCTAATAAAAGCTTCAACATATCCATCGTTCGGGAAATTTTGACAGTCAGGAAAACCACGCTTGACACTATTACCAAAAACCCCAAAGCTAAAATCAAATATAAAATATCCAGTATTGTCATTTTTATCCTCTCTTAAATAGCCCTTTAAACTGACCTTATGTATTCTTATACAGTACTCCCAAGAATTAAAAACAAAAACATAATTGGGTAAGAAAAAAGAAAGAACCTTCAAAACTATTCGAATGATTTAGGAGGTGCGAGATGAGGCTCAACAATTTTAAACCACATAAATCTATGCCCTGTTAGAGTAAAAAAATATGGTCGTTCTGCTTTTATCCTGGGGAATCTAGTATCATTTGCCATCTCAACCGGTATAAGATTGGCAAATTCCGATAAATCCAGGTGAAAAAACGTCGGTTGTCTCGAAAGATTAAAAATACACAAAACTCTTTCGTCTTTATATTCCCTAAGAAATGCCAGTATCTTTTCATTTTCAGAACCTAAAACTCGAAATCCTCCCCTGCCGAATGCCTGAGATTTTTTGCGAATAGCGATAGTTTTTTTGTTCCAGTTTAGAAACGAATACGGCATTTTTTCCTGCGTGCGAACATTTATAGACTCATAATGATAACTAGGATTTACAACCGGAGGCATATACAAATACTCTGGGTCAACAGCCTCAGAGAACCCCGCGTTTGCGTCAGGCGACCACTGCATAGGAGTCCTAACGCCATTTCTGTCTCCCAAATAAGTATTGTCTCCCATTCCCAACTCATCGCCATAATAAATAGTCGGGCTTCCGGGCAAAGACAAAAGCAGCGCTGTCAAAAGCTCCATTGTAAGACGGTCATTATCCAAAAGCGGAGCGAGCCTTCTTCTAATTCCCAAGTTTATTCTCATTTTTTGATGCTTGGCGTACTCTGTAAGTATAAACTCACGCTCCTCTGTGGTTACCATTTCAAGCGTTAGCTCATCATGGTTTCTCAAGAACGTTGCCCATTGGCAGTTCTTGGGAATATTTGAAATCTGCTGAATTATATCAACAATTGCCTGCCGATTTGCTCTGGCCAAAGACATAAAAATCCTAGGCATTAGTGGAAAATTGAATACCATATGAAATTCATCGCCATCTCCAAAATACTCAATAGTGTCCGTAGGCCACTGATTGGCCTCAGCAAGAAGAATCCTATCACGGTAACCTTGCTCCATCATCGCTCGGACTTCTTTAAAAAATCCGTGTGTTTCGGGTAGATTTTCGCATTTTGTTCCCTCCTTTTCAAAAAGATAAGGAACCGCGTCGCAGCGAAATCCGTCAAGCCCCAAATCCAGCCAAAATCTGACAACTTTTTTCATTTCCTCTCTGACTTCTGGATTTTCATAATTCAAATCAGGCTGATGATTATAAAAGCGGTGCCAGTAATAGGCTTTAACTTCTGGGTCCCATGCCCAATTAGAAGTTTCTATATCGCTAAAAATTATCCGTGCGTTGGAATATTTTTTGGAAGACTGAGACCATACAAACCAGTTATATTTAGGGTTAGATGGGCCCTGGCGTGCTTCTTGAAACCAATTATGCTCTACCGAAACATGATTGAAGACCATATCAGCGATAACTCGAAGGCCTCTCTTGTGGGCTTCTTTGATAAACATTTTGAAATCCTCAAGCGTCCCTAAATCCGGATGAACGTTGTAAAAATCAGACACGTCATATCCGTCATCACGAAGTGGAGAGGGAAAAAACGGCAATAACCATATACAATCAATTCCAAGTCGAGCTAGATAATCAAGCTTGCTGATTAAGCCCGGAAAATCCCCCATCCCATCTTCTGTGCTGTCTTTAAATGTGCGCACGTGCAGTTCGTAAAAAACCGCGTCCTTAAACCATAAAGTATCCAAAGACTGTTTTTCCATCGAAAATAGTATGAAGCTTTCAGGAGTATAAATCAATGAGGATTTTACTCATAATCGCCAACGATATTCAATCCACTTTTTAGTCCCAAAATTCTTCTTTGTTGATCAGCGTTACGTTTTCAAGAGATAGAAAAACAATATACATCCAAGACCAAGAAATAAGAAGTAAAACAGGTATTCCAGCAATTGCGATGTTCTCAAATGGTATTCCATAGTAATTCCATTGCTGAACTGGTGCGACAAGGTTTGTATATTCTGAAATAAAACCTAAAATTATAGCTCCCAAAACAATTGCGACAAGAGGACGAAAATTTCCGTTTACTATATCCGATAGTAGAGTTGGTCTTTTTCTAGAAAGTTCAAATCCTTCTAGGATAAACCAACCACCAAATGCAGCAAGAGTAGCTGCTATAAATGGTTCAATATTTAACTTCGGGAGAGTAACGCCTATTAGAAATAGTGCTATTCCGGAAACTCCAATCCATGCAGAGTATTTTTGAATTTTTCTATCCCTAAAATGATATTTTCTATGTATTATTCTGTGAAACAATTGATAGCTCTGATGAAATATTAAAAAATAAAATCCCCATGCTGGAAAAGCTGTGAAAATGTAGACAAGAATGTTTTCGCTTGGTGAAAAAATTCGATCGTACTCCCAGATACCGAAAAGAAAAACTGAAATAAAATCAAAAAATACTATCCCAACTATACCACCCAACAAAAATATTTTTAAAAGATATTTAAGTTTTTTTGGAGTATCATTAAAAATATTCCTGATTCCTACAACGGTTACCAACGCTTCTAAAAAAACCGACATTCCAAACAAATGAAGTATTACGAAAAGCACATTTCCGATTGTTAGCCATGCATAAGTCGAAAAGATAAATAAAAACAATCCGCTCAATCCAAGAATTAACTCATGTTTTTTTAGAGAGTTTTGTTGAAAGCTATTCATATCTCAACGCATCAATTGGTGAAAGTTTGGCTGCGCGGCGGGCAGGATAGAGACCAAAAACTACTCCTACAAGTATAGCAACTCCTACCGCGACAATAACAGATGGTATATTTACGACAAATGGTATGGGGACAAAAAGAGTTATTAAAAAAGCCCCGGAAATTCCAATTGCGATTCCGACAATTCCGCCAATAAGAGTAATCACAACCGCCTCCATCAAAAATTGAGACAAAATATCTTTTTGCTTGGCTCCGATTGCTTTAAGAAGACCGATTTCTTTTGTCCTCTCTGTTACAGTAACTAACATTATATTCATAACGCCAACTCCTCCAACCACCAGAGAAATCCCGGAAATCGCCGCGACAACCAGAGTCAGAAGACCTGTTATTGTCTGCACAGTCGAGAGAGCGTCCTGAAAACTTTGCATAATAAAATCGTCTTCATCCTCTATATCAAGATTATGACGATCTCGCAAAAGAATTCTTACATCCTCCATTGTCTGATCAATCAAATCCGTATCATAAACTCCAACGTCTATCTCCTGAATTCCCTCGTCTGGACCAATTATTTGGTTCAGGGCAACTTCTATTGGAATATAAATAGTATTATTGAAAAATCCTCCAAAAAATCCGCTCGATGACTCTATAACCCCTATCACTCTAAACGGCTTGTTGTCAACTCTTATGATCTCACCTACTGGATCAGAATCTTGCCCAAAAAAATCAGAAGCCGCGTCTTTTCCCATCACCGCTACTCTTGCTGAAGTCAATATGTGCTCCTCTGCTAAAAACTCTCCGCTTAAAATAGTCGGGTTTAACATCTCAACAGCTTTATGGTTCATTCCGTAAATGAGAAGATTTTTGTCTATTCCATTTGCCGTAACTCCAACGTTTGCCGCGGCAAAAGGAATAACTGTTTCAACATTTGTTAACGATGAGTCAGCTTCTATTGCCTCTGCGTCGTCAAGAGTGAGGTTTTTCGGACCGGCGGCAAATTGGGCTACTGCACTAGTCCCCGGATTTATCTGGAAAAAATTAGTACCAAATGTAGTCAATTCGTTGGTGATAAACTGCACTGCTCCCTGGCCAATAGAAACAATAAGAATTACAGCCGAGATACCTATAACAATGCCAAGCATAGTTAACCCTGTTCTTAAAACATTTTTTCGCAGTGACTGAATTGCTTCTAAAAATAATTCTCTATATTCCATATCCTGAAAATTTCTAATTACTAATTTCTAATTGACCTAATCGTTTCCAACGCCAAGTTTAGAAATTAGGTTAATTAGATCAATTAGGTCAATTTCTCTTGTCTGATAAAATCTTCCCATCCACCAATCTTATTCTTCTTCTCGCAAATCTTGCTATATCTTCCTCGTGTGTGATAACGATAATGGTTCTTCCCTTCCTGTTTAATTCTTTTAAAAAGTTCATTATTCCAACAGACGTTTTGGTATCCAGATTTCCTGTCGGCTCGTCAGCTAAAATAACAGATGGATCCATTATAAGAGCGCGTGCGATAGCCACTCGTTGAATTTGTCCGCCGGAAATTCTGTTTGACAGACTATGCGCTTTATCAGAAAGGTCTACCAGTCTTAATGCTTCCATTACTCTCTCTTCTCTCTCTTTTCGCGGAATATTTGAATACATCATGGGACGCTCCACATTTTTAAAAACAGTTGTTCTTGCGAGTAAATTAAATGCTTGAAAAACAAAACCTATCTCGCGGTTTCGAATCTCTGCTAACTCATCGTCTGAAAAGCTTCCGATATCTTTTCCATTAAAAAAATATTTTCCTCCTGTTGGTACATCAAGCGCTCCTAGAATATGCATTAGAGTTGATTTTCCAGATCCCGATGGTCCCATGATTGCTATAAATTCTCCTTTTTCGATCTTTAGAGTAATTCCATTTAGAGCCTTATAGTGACTTCCGTCTCCAAGAAGGTAATATTTTTTTATGTCTTGCAAATGTATAAGAGGTTGTCCATTTTTAGGCATGTCTTTTTATTAAAATCAAAAACCAAAAGGTCCGCGACTTTGACTATTTCCATTTTTCTCCCCAACTATTATTTCTTGTCCTTCTTCAAGGCCTTTGACTATTTCCGTCCGCTCATCTCCTCTGATGCCAACCGTAACGGGAATGTTCGTCAACTCCTTTCCGTCCAGAACCTGAACCGCTCTTCCACCCTGGTATGGCTTCACCGCGCTATTTGGGACTGAAAGAACATTTCTCTTGGTATCTGTATGTATCTCTACATTGGCTGTCATTTGGTCGCGCAAAGATGGATCCGAATCAACAAGTGTAACATAAACACTGTAAGTAATTACTCCTTGCGTATTGGTTCCGACTTTGTCAACTCGCGCAACTTCGCCTTTGAATTTTTTGCCATCGATTGCGTCTATGTCGATTTCTGCTTGCTGTCCTTCTTTGATTTTTGGTATATCAATTTCATTTATTGCCACTTTAACAAACTGCTCTTTGCTTTCTGAGATAATGACAAGTGTTGTGTCGTTTGACTTAACCGAGCCCCCTACCGCAACTGCAAGATTAGCAATAATTCCATTGACAGTGGCTTTTACTTGTGCATTTTGAGTTGCCTGATGCAAAATCCATTTTGAATTTACATCAGCTTGTGCCTGAGCTATTGCTGTTTGTTGGTCTTTGTATTTTGCCTCAGCACTCAGCCAGTCTTCTTTTGCCGTGTTGAATTCAACCAGAATTCTATTTTCATCTTTTGGTGTACCGTCATCATTCTCATAAGTAGAATTTGTGGCAAGATCATAAAAAGTCTTCCATTTAGAAAGCATTGTGGATTTCAGGCTATTTGCAGTTGAATTAGCAACGTTAAGAGTAGAAACAGAGGTAAGATAGTTTGAGTAGGCTTGTGATTTTTCCTGCTCTGTAGCACTGCTTTGAACTTTGAACAGAAGGTCACCTACATTTACCCCGTCTCCATTACCTGCATAAACTTCTTCTACGATACCTGTTGATGGTGAAGTTACGGCTACACTTGCTCCGCCTTCTATATTTCCTGTTTCTGCCACGGTTTGAGTAATTGTTGAGCGTGAAACCTCACCGATTATGTAATTATCAGTTCCTCCTCCACTAATTCTGCCCCAAACAAAAAATATAACTAAAATCAAAACTGTGATAACAACAATTTTTTTCTTTAAAGACAACTTTTTGAAACGACCAAACATTCTACCCATGATGAAATTATAACAAAAATAGTGTAAAATTACCGAAAGCACATGAGAGAGCGTGATCGTTTTTCGCCCAGAGAAGAAAACCTTGGCAGAAATTGCCGTTTTTGGAGTCAAGAATCTGGATGTAGATTCCCAAAAACAGAGATGTTGGGAAGATACAGTTGCGAAGGCGTTGTTGATGATGTCTGCTTGTATCTTGTTAGCAGAAGAATTCCAAGTAGCCTAACTCCAAATCAACTAGAAGAACTAAGACGCAGGCTTCCAAACGAACCCCTCGACATTCCCCCAGGAGATATAGATATATAACTTGCTTTGGAACAAATCTGAACAAAACTTTAATACTTGGTAGTATTGGAGTATTGTCATAGCGAGTAAGCATGAACAAGCATAGCGACCTTACATTACACAGATTGCTTCGGCCTTCAGCCTCGCAATGACAAGGGTTTAGTTAGTGAATTTGAAGGTGGAGAGCATAAGCTCAATTTCTTCTTTAGAATAATTAGTATTTTGTGGCTCAAGAGTAAATCCGTGGTCCTTTCCTATAAAAAGAATATAGGAATAAGGTTCAAGCTCATACTCATCTTTTATAAGATACCAGAATGCATCTTGACCATCGGCCTTCAGACTTTTTATTAATGATACTTCAGCATCTGGACTGTTAATAAATTCTAGTAGTTGATTTATATTGCCATTGAATGGAATAACACTTAAGGTAATTTGGTCTGACGAATCATCGCCAAACACTATAGAAATGTTGTCTTCATTTCCATCGGTATCCATTGGTCCATCGCTGCCCGGAACAGTTGGTTTTGAATAACGAGAGGGATACTTAATTCGGAAACCAACTTTTGTGTTCGTATATGTTTTCCAGTTTGCAGTTTCATCAACTGGGGTTGGAGAAAATTGAGTGGCTGGGACAATTGGTTGAGTTGGGGGCTGAACAACTTGATTTTGGTTGGCTCCAAGAAAATATCCTCCCATCCCAACTGCCGCAATAAGAATTACTACAATAAGAATGATAAATGTTTTTGAAGAGTGGGGTGAACTTTGAGGAACAGATGGCTGTTGAATAGGATCTGTACCAATATTATTCTCCATTACAAAAATTGTTACATAGACTAAGTTGCTTTGTCAATTAGGAACAAGAAAACCGCGCAATTTCTGCTGGAGCGAAATTTGTGATGCTTTATTTATAGTTCAATAGTTCGAACTATTGAACTGATATAAAACTTCAAATAAAAATATACTTTTCTCTATCTGCATCCTTCAGTACATATGATCCTGGTAAACATGGAACATACGAAGATTCGACAATTTCTCTTAAAATATCTTCAAAATCCATAAGCAAATCAAAGGCATTATCGCTGTCAAGTCTTCCTATAGGAAATTTGAAATAAAGAAGAAATGTTTTTGTTGATTTCACTTATTAACTTTATATATTAAATGTATCGTGCCTTTCTTGTTTAGTTTTTTAATGTTAATAAGCTCTAATGATAAATCTAGCTCTTCATCTGAAACTAAATTTTTACCCTGTCCAAAGATCAGTGGTTCGATTGTCAATTGCAATTCGTCAACAAGAGAATTTTTCAAAAAAATTGTGTTAATCTCTACTCCTCCAACTAATAACATTTTTGTATATCCTTGTTTTCCCAATCGATTAATAAGTTCTCTTGGAGACTCGCTGCTAAACTCCAGCATTCCTTTGACAATATCGTCTTTAAATTTCTCAGGATTTCTTGTCAGGACAATTCTTAATTTATCAGCCTTAAGTTTGATAATTTTTCGAGCTGCTTCATAAGTCTTGCTCCCCATCACAATCAAATTGTGTTTTTCTATCAAAGAGAAATATATTTCGGAGTCTTCTTTCGACGCCCAAGTATAAATATTGGTTTCATTCCCTTTTGTCAGCTTTCCATTGACAGAAGAAACCGCGACCAAGATAACTTTCATAAAACATACAGTGCTTCAGACACCCCAGGGGTGACTACAAGGCTGCACCCTAGGATACCCTAGTATTTTTTGCTTTCAGCCATTGCACGCCTACATACACAAGAGGTGTTTCTATAACCGACATAAAACATTTTAAAAGCCAATATGGAAGAATAAGGCTTACTAAAAAAATAATATTATTATCAAATGGTTTGTCAAAAGCATAAAAAGCCAGGAACATAAAAATAGTTGTGTCTACAAATTGGGAGATAAAATTAGAGGCATTATTTCGAAGCCACAACGCTTTTTTCCCAAAAGCCTGTCTTATTTTGACAAATATAAAAACATCCAAAAATTCGGCAATCGCAAAAGCAGTAAGCGAAGCTGCTGCAATACGAGCAGATAACCCAAATACTATGTCGTATGCTGACTCTGAATTTTCAAATCTGACGGATGGAGGAAGAGACGTTGCAAAAAGAGAAAATATCAAAATAAATCCTATTATGATAAGTCCTGACCTTATTACGCTTCTTGTTCTTTCTTTGCCGTAAACCTCTGTGATTATGTCGTTTATTGTGAAAATAAGCGGCAGGACAAAAATTGCGACGCTCGCGTTTAGTTGGTAGCCAAAGAGATTAACCAGCGGAAATGTCTTCGCGCCCATCAGCTCTGAAACGCATATACAAAAAATGTAAACAGAAACCAAAAAATCAAATTTCTCTATCCGTAGCATCTCAAGATTTTATCATAACGTGGTCCTGCGTAAAAGAAGAGCGTTGAATACAACAATTATTGATGAGGCGCTCATCAGAATCGCCGCCCATTCCGGACGAAGAAGTACGCCAAACGACGGATAAAGAATTCCTGCGGCAGTTGGAATTGCAAAAACATTGTATCCTGTAGCCCAGACAAGATTTTGCACCATTTTATCGTTTGTCTTTCGACTAAGAGATATCGCTTTTACAACATCCATCGGATTATTTTTCATAAGAACTATATCGGCGGACTCTACCGCGACATCTGTTCCTGCTCCGATCGCGATCCCAACATGTGCCTGAGTCAAAGACGGAGCATCATTCACGCCATCTCCAACCATTGCGACAATATTTCCATCTCTTTGAAGCTCCCGCACCTTATTTACTTTGTCATCAGGCAAAACTTGCGAAAAAACAGTATCTAAATTTAATTTCCTCCCTACGTCATCCGCAACATCTTTAACATCTCCTGTAAGCATCGCCACTTTTATTCCCATCCCGTGCAGTTTTTCAATCGCTTCTTTTGATTCATCCCGAATAAGATCCGACAACACAAGAGCGCCTGTTAATTCTTTATCAACTGCCACATATACTATAGTTCCGACTCTTGTTGTCTTAAGTTTTTTAATTGCATCCTCTTTAATTCCCTCATCTCTCATCATTCTTGAATTTCCAACTGTAACTCTGTTGTTATCAATGGCGCCGGTCGCGCCTCGTCCGGGAAAGGATTTAAAATTTTCAACATCCGGTATTTTTAATTTTTTATCCTCTGCCTCCTTTATGATTCCTTGAGCAATTGAGTGTTGAGAATGACTTTCGATCCCGGCAGCCAACCTCAACAATTCTAAATTCTGAATTCTGAATTTTGAATTAATTATGATTTCTGAGACTCCAAACTCTCCTTTTGTCAATGTTCCTGTTTTGTCAAAAACAACGTAATTAACCTTTCTGGCTATCTCAAGACCTTTCATATCCTTTATCAAAATCCCATTTTTGGCGCCAAGCGTTGATGTGATAGTCGTGACCGTCGGAATCGCAAGACCCAAAGCATGAGGACAGGCAACAACAACAACCGCGACCGCGATTGTCGCGGCAAAGATTGCGCCATGAGGAAATAAAAAAAGCCAGAAAATAAATGAGCCCATCCCGGCAAAAACCGCAATATAAAATAGTATTCCTGCTGCCTGATCTGCCAAATGCTGAACATTCGGTTTTGATCCTTGCGCTTCACGGATGAGTTTCATGATCTGAGAAATAGCGGTATCCGATCCGGTCTTTGAAATCTCAATTGTAAGTGATCCGTCTTGATTCAGAGTCCCTCCTATTACCTTGTCCTCTTTTCTTTTGCCAACAGGCCGTGATTCTCCAGTCACCATCGACTCATTAACAGAACTCTCACCTTCAATTACTATCCCGTCAATCGGAACTTTTTCACCAGGCTTTACCAAAAGCCTGTCCCCAATCTGAACCTCACTTGTTTTAACGTCGCTTATTTTTCCGTTCTTTAATAAGTGAGCCTGAATCGGTATGAGTTTTGCAAGCTCGGAAAGTGCGCCTGTTGTACCCCTGACAGCCCGCATCTCAAGCCAGTGTCCGAGTAAAAAAACAGAAATAAGCGTCGCGATCTCCCAATATAGTGATTCTCCGGGAAAAAGAAAAGTCGCGGCAACAGAAAATGTGTACCCGACAGTTATAGCAAATGCTACAAGAGTCATCATTCCGGGATTTTTGTGCGAAATTTCGCCTCTTGCTGCTTTAAAAAAAGGAATTCCACCTATAAAAAATATAAAAGTGCCAATTGCAAAAAGTACAAGTTCACGCCCGAAAAAATCAAGATTGAAATGAAGCCATTTTTGGATATTCGGTGACAGGATAATCGCGAGAATTACAAAAGGAAGAGTGATAAAAAAACGGTTCCTAAACTCAATTTCCATCGAAGCATGATGTTCTCCATGATCCTCATGAGAGGATGCCATCTGAACCAGCTTCATTCCGCACTTAGGACAATCTCCCGGTTTTTCACTGACAACATCCGGATCCATCGGACAGGTATAAGTTTTCACAGTTTTTGCAATTATTTTTTCCTTTTACTATTCATGAAACCCAGTAAATGCTTAAACTTGAACGGAATAACGATAAGTATTAAAACAATCATGAAATAGAAAATCGGATTTTTAAGGAAGGGTGTATCAATGCCTGATTTGAATACTGAACTAGCGGCAAAGAAGTGCAGAACAGCCACCACGAAGATAACCAATACTACTGCAATGAGTGCAAAATGGCTCTTCCTGTTTTGATTGGTGGAATTTTGAATTTCATTCAGATTGAATCCTGTAAACTCTTCAGCGCGTATATTGTTTTCACTTATGCCTTCGTCTGTAAGCATTGTCTTCATCGAGCTAACCATTTCCGGCAGTCCCGAAATATAATAAATCGGGGACTTAAGATCATCCACATATCTTTTTAGCATCTCGTAATCTATATATCCAGTTTCTCCTCGCCATGCTACTGCTGACTTTTGGACCTCAGTCATGGTTGAAATTAATTTGAAGGAGGGGTTTTGTTTTGCCAAATTTTTAAGCTCCCCTAAAAACGCAGCGTCCTCCGGCCGCCTGTTTGAATAGAACAAAAAGATTTTATGCGGCAGTTTTCTTTCTATTGCGTCTTTGATCATAGAGAACGCGGGAACTATTCCGATTCCTCCGATCAAGAAAACCGCTGGAATTGAAGAATCATCATGCATTGCAAATGATCCGTGCGGACTATCCAGTAGTATCTCTATGCGTACTTTGTCTCCAATTTGCATATTTCTAAGAGTTCTTTTGAATGCCGTATCCCGCATTCTGAGCGCGATAACCAATTCTTTTTCTTGGGGAGAATTTGCAAGTGAAAAAAATCGACTGTTGCCCTCGCTATCTGTTTCCCTGGCCGCCTCGCTCTGCTCGGCAGGCGGGCTGGCAGGAGGACCAATGAGAGTCATTCGTATATGCTGGCCTGCTCTAAAATGAAACCCTTTCGGCTTCTCAAAAACAAAAGCCATCGTTCCCTTTGCTATTTGTTTTTTACCCTTCAAAGCGACTTCAAATGCCACCTTCTTCATTGAAGATCCAGAATGATTAGGCGGAAAGTGTCCATGCATGTTTCTTATTTCCCTCCTTTCACGAACGCATAAATATGACCCGAAAGACTTATGAAAATAAATATTAATCCTAATCCCAATAAATCCCTGTTTGCTAAAAGCAATCCTATTCCAAGACCAAATGTTATGTGCATCAAATTGGCTATAGCCGTATTTTGTTTGAAATAGGCATAATTTCTTCTCATCACAATACCAACTATCGGCAATTCATACATCATTTCATCAATGTTTTTCACAAAATCACCTCCCTTTGTCCGCCGCTCAAGCGCTCTTCAGGGCGCTATGAATAATACTGAAAAGCGCTGAAGCAAGCTTAGGCGGACTTTCTGAAAACTTTCATTACTTCTTCTGTTGAAACTTTTACATTACCTTTTTTTATATGGTCAACAACGCATGTTTTAAGATGATTTTCCAAAATTACCGCATCCGCTTCTTCCAGTGCTCTCTGAACTGCCTGGGATTGGTGAATCACGTCAATGCAGTATTGGTCGCTTTCAACCATGCCAATTACTTTTCCCAGATGCCCTTGAACAATTTTAAGTCTATGAAGAATTCTTTCTTGTGTATTTTTAGGTCTATACATATGAAAAAATTATATCCCCCCTAGGGGGATTTGTCAAGACAAACAACGATTACTATATTATCGTCTAATTTATGTCATGGCAGAATTAACACGATGATATAGTATGTTTGTTTATGTTTATGTTAAGCTTGAAGTAAATACCTGCAGACACAACCTAGAAAATTTGCAATTTGACGATCAGAAAACGTAAAATAACATCATGGACAGTACTCCAGAAAAAGAACAGCCTAAATCAGAAAGAGAAGTCTCACTTGGTGAAGACATTAATCCATTTGATCCAGAATATGCACCAGGTTTTACATGCGCAATTAAGCTAAATATTGGAGAACGACTGAAAATTCCTCTAGAAATATCTGCTATGCTAGGCTTGGATATGGATGATCCAGAGAGAGAAAATTATATACTTCCATTTAACCCAGAAGAAGGCTACCCAATAGATCCTGCAGATTTCAACATTAAGACCAGAATAGAAAAGGTAGAGCGTATGCGGGACGAATTAAAAAAACCCATAGATATAAATACAGCAGACAATTCAGTGCTTCTATTCATATGGTCGGATACACATGAATTAAAAAGAGTTGGATTTAATAAAGAACTAGAAGACAAGAAGTTGGAATTTCCTGGAGAAATGCAAGATTTATTAAAAAGATTGAGAGTATTAATAAATATACCTGGGAGGGGCCGTTTTGAAGCACGACCTGACCAGTACTTCTTAAGTAATCATGGTGAGATACTCTTTTTAGAGTATTACCCTGCTGATTTTGGGCCTCTAGCTACTTCAAATGAATACACAAATGTTCTAGCGCTGGAGGGTTTTAGTCTGGGATTACCATTTGATCAAGAAAAACTTAAAGATATTCGGGCGAGGTTTGTTTTGGCGGAGGAAGAACCAAAGGATACACAGGCCTGATACCGATGTGTTATATCTATAACAATCCCGTATCGTTAACGTACCTACGATGTACGATATTAATTCAGCGAAGGTTAAATTACTTTAAATTCGCTCATCATGCCAGATTCCATATGTTCCGGAATATGACAATGGACAAGCCAATCTCCTGGATTATCCATGTCAACCAGTAATTCAACAGTGTCTCCTTTTTGAACTAAAACCGTATCTTTCCATACCAGATTTTGGTTTTGGACTCCATTTGTTTTTACGACCAGAAAGCGTTGACCGTGAATATGAATCGGGTGCTGCATTGGATGGTCTGATTCGGGATCGTTAAAAAGTTTTAGTTTTACTTTATCTCCTTTTTTGAATTCCCAATCAATATCCATATTTTCTTTTCTGCTCTCACCATCAACCAGTTTCCATTTTAAAGTCTTGTTTGTAGACATCGCGTTCATCATGCCCATCTCATCTTCCCATTCAATTTTTTCATCTGAATCTCCCATCATCATGCTATTACTCATCATAGATCCATCCGGCATCATATGCCCACCTTCTTGACTCGTCATTCCACCCATCATGTCGATTGTTAAATTTAAGGCTCTATCAGCAGGTTTTCCAAAAAGAGAACGGATAGAATTAAGAGAATCGATAAAATCCTGATTTTCTCTAGGGATTAAAAGATAAGAAACAGTAACAGGTTGTTCTGCAACCGCAATTATTCCCATCTCATAAGTTTTATCAGGCGTCTTGTGTACAATTTGATATTCTCCATTCTCCTCAAACCAAATCTCCACAACTGCTCGCTCTGATGGCCCTAAAATTACTGATTCGACCCATTCTTCACGCTCGTATTTACCATTGTCTCCTCCAACCAATTTCATGCGGGTATTGGGAATAGAAAAGTTGAAAACCCTTGTGTTGGCAGAATTTGTAACATAAAACCGAACTCTTTCTCCTTGCTTGATGTCCAATTTATAATCATCTCTCCCATTCACAAGCATTACATTACCAAATCTTCCCATAAGCGTGTGATCTACTATATCTTTATTAAACTGCGCAATCTGTCCATCTAGCATAAGAATATCGTCCAAAAAAATTGCCTCTTCCCGATCAACCTCTGCCCAATAATCTTTCTCGTTTGGCGTGACTATAAAATTCCCATAGAGCCCTAATTCCTGAGCATAATCTTCACGTACATGAGGATGATACCAGTAAACTCCAGCGTCCGGAAATTTTAGTTTATAGGTAAAACTCTCTCCCGGTTTAACCGGTTTCTGAGTCACATCGGGAACTCCGTCAAATTTGTTCTCTGCTCTTATTCCGTGAGAATGAATAGTCGAATCAACATCGGCATCATTTTTGAAATTTATCGTTATTTCTGCCTCTTGAGGAACTTTTATCAAAGGACCGGGAATCGAACCGTTATAAGCAAGCATCTTTACTCTCTGACCGTTTATTTCATTTATCACAAAACTCGCAGTAATATCATAACTTTGACCATCTCTAAGCTCTACTATTTCATGCTCTTTTACCAATGGAAAATTTGTTGGAGATGAAAATTTACCAACATAGAAATATACTCCCAAGCCAATCAAAACTATCCCAATAAGAATTGCAATAAATATTCTATTCGCTTTGCTCATAACAATTATTATACGCTAAGTCTTGTTAAGAATGGTCTACGTGGTCTCCTTCTCCTCCGCAACCGTCCGAGAGATTCCAAACTTCTGTAATTTGCTCTCCACCAAAACCCTTTTCTTTAATCAAAAACTTTGCCAGTCCTCCATAAACATACCATCGCCAACATTTGCAGCAGCACGGTCCTTTCTCGTGAGAATTTGCCATTGCGTAGTCATATGCTTTTTGTTCTTCTTCTGAAAGCACATCATCATAATGACTCTTTAATTTCTTGGCAAGTTCGGCGTCTATATCGTAAGGATCAGGTGGAATTTCAGAAATATCTTTATATTTTTTCAATCCCTCCACCTGCTCCTCGTATCTATGCCAACTCATAGGGCTGCAGCAGGAGCCTTTGATTCTGGAATCATCCGTCATTGAGGATATAGAATCAGTAAATGCTCCCGAACAGGAAGAATTCCCTTCCGAAGCCAAAACTTGAAAGCGAGCAAACAACGGATTGTTAATTGTGCCTTTTTCCGAAGGTTCTCCATTCCAAAAAAACGCCATATAACCAAGGAAACCTGTAAGAATAAGCAGTGTGAATAGTAAAAGATTTTTCTTCATATGTTTTTTCTCAATGGAATCGCGCAGTATT
Source organism: Candidatus Levybacteria bacterium RIFCSPHIGHO2_01_FULL_38_26 (assembly GCA_001782075.1). Classification (GTDB taxonomy): domain Bacteria; phylum Patescibacteriota; class Microgenomatia; order Levybacterales; family UBA12049; genus 2-01-FULL-38-26. The sequence continues at coordinate 15,824 of MFNO01000034.1, read as the reverse complement.
CTTTTTCAAAAACCGATCTTAATAAAAGATAAAAAGAAATTGACAAAAGAACGACCGCCAAATATGAAAGTTCAAGACCATGGAAGGGTAAAGCAAGAATGCTTCCGCTTAAACCAAGGATAGAGAAAACAGGCAGGCCGCACGCCGCGCAACCGCTGCCTGCAATTCCAAGCAAAGTATTCCCACCCACTAGCGCTACAAGTGCTAATAGAACAAAAAATAGCTTACTAACCATTTGTCATTTCTTCTGAACCTGTTTCCAAAGCCAAACGGCAAGAAGAATTAGATTAACAAGAACTAAAATCAAGAATAGGAATCCCAAAAGATTTCCTCCGCCCCAGCCCATCATGTCTCCATATCCCCACTGTCCCATCATATGTCTCTCACCTCCCTTTTATACAACAAATCCATCATAAAGCAGATAATGTCACATTGCAATGATTTAAATCATATGATATAAGATAAATAGTGCATCACAAACCGAGCCGCAAAGATATTCATAGCTATCTGACTGATCTCTCTCTTGCTGTTCTTGCTACAGTTGGCTCTGATAATACTCCTTATACAGCAACTGTTTTTTTCACAACAGATGAGGATCTTAACTTTTATCTTATGACAAAATCATCTACGCAGAAATTTCTAAATTTAGAACATAATAAAAATGTCGCGCTTGCAACCATAGACGCCCACACAATAAAAACAGTTCAGGTCAAAGGAACTGTAGAAAAAATTACAGATACTGATATTACAACAAGAATAGTTGAGGCTCTGGCAGAAAAAAGTGTAGTAGGAGGAATATCCTATTGGCCGCCGCCTCTCTCAAAAATTCAAAAAGGAGAAATAGTAGTTCTTAAAATAACACCAACGTGGCTTCGTTATGCTGACTATTCAAATCCATCTGAAAAAGAAGAGGAAGTCTTTCACCAAATTATTCCCTAGTTTTTTCCTCTACTTCTAAAAAACTTTTTATTTCTTCTTCTAAATTGGGCTTTGTGATTTCCTCAAGCTCGTAATGCACCCTAACCGATGGTTTCTTAATTTTTAGAACCTTTTGCAAATTAACAGGCGTTCCAATCACAACAAGATCAATTGGCATGCTGTTAATTGTCTTCTCAAGTTCCTTTATTTGCTCGCTGCTATACCCCATCGCGGGCAATACGTCTCTTGTGTGGGGATAACGTTCAAAAACATCCTTGATTGATCCGACAGCATAAGAGAGCGGAGAAACAATCTCTTTTGCATGATAAATCTTGGCAGCAACAAAACCTGCACCGTACGTCATGCCCCCATGAGTAAGAGTTGGTCCATCTTCGATAACAAGCACCCGTTTTCCCCGGATTTGCTCTTTCTTCTCAGCAGTTATATGAGAATTAGCCTCAATTATAACCGCATCGTAGTTTACCTTCCGTATATTTTCCCGAATCTGATCGACTGCTGTAAATGATGCGTCATTTACTTTGTTGATAATTACAATATCAGCCATACGAAGGCTTGCTTCTCCAGGATGATATCTTAGTTCATGGCCTGGCCGCAGCGCGTCGGCAATAACAATGTGCAAATCGGGTCTGTAAAACGAAAAGTCATTATTCCCTCCATCCCAAACAATCGTGTCTGCTTCTTTTTCAGCTCGTCTTAAAATCTTCTCGTAATCAACTCCCGCGTAAACAATCGCGCCAAGATCAATATGCGGTTCGTATTCTTCTCTTTCTTCAATCGTGCATTTATTTTTATTTAAATCTTTATAAGTAGCAAACCTTTGTACGATCTGTTTTGATAAATCGCCATACGGCATGGGGTGTCTGATAACTACCACACGTTTTCCAAGTTTGCGCAATATTGACGCCACTTTGCGAGATGTCTGGCTCTTTCCGCTTCCTGTCCTAACAGCGCCAATAGAAATTACCGGTACGTGTGTATGAAGGGTCGTACTGTGCGTTCCCAACAGCCAAAAATCAGCGCCTGCCGCAATAACTTGGGAAGCTTTATGCATAACCTCCTCGTGTGAAATATCGCTATAGGCAAATACCACTTTTTCAACATTATTGTCCTCAATAAGTGTAGAAAGCTGTGATTCTGAATAAATTGGAATTCCTTTTGGATATAGTTTGCCAGAAAGAATTGCCGGGTAAACCTTATTTTCTATCCCCGGAATTTGGGTTGCAGTAAAGGCGACGACCTCATACGCTTTCTTGTTTCTAAAAAATACATTAAAGTTATGAAAATCTCGCCCCGCAGCACCCATGATAATTACCCTCGTTCTTCTCATTGCAATTGCCCCCTTAGCTCTTTTACAAAAATAGGCTTTATCTTCCAATTTTGTTTTTCTTCTATCATTTCCGCAACTCTTTTGCTTTCCAAAAGCACATCGTTAAGAGGAATGTTAAGTTCTGTAATAAATTCTCCCAGCACTTTTTTCTGAAGAGCTCCAGAAAGATGTTTCTTTAACTTATGAATATTCTCCTCATGTCCTCCTATGATAATGAAGTGAATATCATTATTATTCCTAACAAGACTTTCTGCAACCGATGCAATCATCTTAAAATGCCGATGAAGATGTTCTTCTATATGACGAAATATCTTATCCTGTCTTTTCCACGCCTCGTGAATTTTTCGAACATTTTGCGGAACTGCTTGATCAACGACATCTTCATGTTCTACAATTTCACCAAGATACACTATAAAAAATCTTGCTTTTTTTCGATCCACAAGAATCACCATATACTTCTTGTGTCTTTTTACATCATCAACAAGAGGAGAGAGATAACAAGAATTCGAAACTTTCAAAAGATTCGGCAGATAAAACTCAAAACTTAATACTTCCCAAAGATTTCTTCCTGCTGTAAAAAATACCACACTTCGTGTTCCTCTTGTGTCAAAAGAGTCCTCTAAATACTCTTCTATCCTTCTCAAATCTTCGCGGAATACTTTTTTCTCGCTTGAAGAAAGCTGATGTATCAATGAATGAAATTGCGTCATTAACATAGTTTTTAGAGACGACTTCTTATCGCGTGCTCCTGCCACTCCTAAATAAACAGACAATGTTGGATAAGAAGAATTTTTGTATGATAATAGTTTTCGTATTGTTTTTTCCATTATCCTCCCTTTCTGATTGTTGAGTGATCCAGATATTTGCTGTTGCTTGAAATGTGTTTTCCTTTATATGTTTCGAGTTTTTTCGTGAGTTTTGCAAATGAATTTTTGACTGCCTCATCTATGGTCTTCCCAATCATTCTGACAACAAGAGGTTTTTTGGGAAGAACAAGCTTGATGGTTCCATCATAATATATGGGATTGTCAACAGAAGAACGGTCGGACGCAGAGGTCACTCTCTTGTGTTTTTTGATGAGAATATCCAATAGAGATGGGCTAAGTGATCGTTTGGACAGAAGCGTTGATAGTTTCTTTGTATGTTGCCCCACATATTCTTTGGATGCAGTTGAAAGAGCACAGTCTTTGGTAGCAATTATAAAACGCATATCTTTCTCCTTATTTGTCGGTTGGTAATCTTGCAGATTTGTGCTCCTGATCTTTTTCTTCAAGATCATCGAGAGTATACTCACGTTCTCCATTTCGATTCGTTCCCATCACGTGGCCCGGATCTCGCCCGATATCCTCTCCCTCCAACCATATCCTCTCGCAAAAATCACACATAAATGCAACTTTTCCAGTCTTTTTGATCTTCACTTTTACTATTTTTCCCTCATCACATTTCGGACAAGTCATTTTATACACCTCCTTTATGAATTTGTTTGTGCAACAAAATTTCTGTCAAAAAATTCACATATCTTTTTAAATTCAGCCCTATATTCTCGATCCAATCTTCAATGGTATAGGCAATTTTCAAAACGGGATGCGCATATTTCCAATTATTCTTTAGCTCTTCTGTTATTGTCTTCATATAATTCTCCTATTAAATTACCGTGTTTGTATAAAAAGCAATTATAAAATTTACTATCATTTTCAGATCTGTTATTAAATTGTGAAGTATGTTTAAAATTATTCTTTTCATGTTAATAAAACTATACTAATTAATTTCATCTAATGCATTGATTTGTGTCAAGAAAAACCTGTGACCAGGATCAATGCTATTGACAACTTACTATAGTACATTTTAAACATGATCAAACTTATTGAACGTGGGACATACAGACTTATCGAAACAAAAAGACAGATAAAGATATTGATTCTGGAAGATAAGAGATCGTATGCATGGATCAACGCAGGTGCGATAGGAGAAATTTTGGTTGCATCCCATAGTCCCCATAAAGCCGATCACATTTTGACCGTAGGCAGGTACAGGATATATGGAGTAAAAGACGAACCCAAACTAACCGATCTTCTCCACTTGGAACTTTTGGCCGGAGATGGAGTCTGGCAGGGATACCTATTGACAAAAGGGCTCCCGACTGTAGATGATAAAAGAGTAAGGATAATTCCAACAAAAGAGGCTATAACAAGAAGTCTGGAATAATAACTATGAAATACGCTGTCTTAGCAACGCTTAGAATTGGGCTGGGTTGGACTTTCCTCTGGCCTTTTTTTGACAAGCTTTTGGGGCTCGGTTTTGCAACTGAATCCGGTAAAGCTTGGCTTGACGGCGTCTCTCCGACATTTGGTTTCCTTAAATTTGGAGCATACGGCCCGCTTAAGCCTTTCTTTGAAAGCCTCGCGGGGAATCCGTTGGTAGACTGGTTGTTCATGATCGGACTGCTGGGCTTGGGAATAGCTCTTATTCTTGGCATCGGAATGAGAATCGCGGCTTATTCCGGAACACTTCTTTTACTCTTAATGTGGTTTGCTCTCCTGCCTCCCAAAAACAATCCGTTTTTGGATGATCATATTATTTACGCGCTTCTACTGATAATGCTGTATCAAACGAACGCAGGAGACTGGTTTGGACTGGGAAAATGGTGGGGACAAACAATGCTTGTACGAAAATATCCGATATTAAAATAGCTCGTTTTCAAGTTCTTTCAAATTCTTTATTGTAAGAGTATTCTTCTGAAAAGAAACTAGCCCTTTGTCTTTAAGAGTCTTCATTTCCCGGCTAATTGTTTCTCTTGTCATGCCGCTGCTTGCTGCCAAATCTTTTTCAGAAATTCGAAGAGGATTGCCAAACCGTTTTGCATGAATTATAAGTTCTGTAATAAGCCTTGCATAAGCATTTCCAGCCATAAGATAAGTCATTCTAGTCATCATCCCGTCTGTTCCTCTGTAAACCCGGCTTAATAAATCGCAAAGCACATCCGGATTCGCCTTGATAAACTCCAAAACTTTATCCTTCGGTGCTCGCCAAACTTCAATATCTATTATGGCTTCAAAAAAATACATGTTGGGAGTATTATTTATAGCCCAAGACATTGGGAAAAATGAAATCGGCTTGAACATATTCACCACCAATTCGTCGCCTTTTTTTGAAATCGCATATTCTTTTACACGTCCGCTTTTGAGGTAAAAAATTCCGGGAGGATCATCATCGGCCCTAACCAAAATCTCTCCCTTTTTATATTTCTGATATTTGAATCTGGTAAAAAATTCATCAATTTTTTTCTGTATTTTTAAATCCACTGATATATTTTAACAAACATTTTTTCTCCAATCAAACTCATCTTTCCCACATCGCAAAGCTATTCCGATCCCGTGGAACTCTATTGACGATCCGGGATGGCTTTTACAATCAACCTTTTTTCGTCAAAAAATCCAGAGCAGGTAAAAAGAGTGAGAACTTCTGAATCTGTCGGAGCAACTGTTGTAATATCGCTTGGGTAAACATCAACAGTCTCAGAAACCTTATATTTATACCATTGATCGTTGGTCAAAACATACACAGCATCGTCCTGTTTGACATCACGCAGTCCCAAAAACAAACCCTCTCTTGCATGGGCAAAAACAACCACGTTTCCACCTTCGCCCGGATTTGCGCTTCCCTCCCCATGCGACGCAGTAGTTTCTGAAACTTCCCAATATCCATTTTTAATCTTTGAGGGTGTAATGGATAAGTCAATATTTAATCTTGGTATGATTATATTTCTCACGACAGATTCGTTCGTCTTCTTTTCAAAAGCCTCGTCCGCGACAATGGGTTCTTTGGCAGCATCTTCCTTTTGGCTCTGAACACCCGATGTTCCAAATATAAGTATAAACCACGCAAATCCTACGAGAATAAAAACAATTCCCAACAATGTCCTATTGATATTTGACTTAGATGCTACTTTTTTTGGGGGGTTTTCTCTTTTTTTTCTATATATTATTTTTTTATCTTTCAGCATTTCTTCTCAGCAGACCAAAACCGAATGCTACAAACAAAAATCCAGGCAGAAAGTGCAATAAAGACTTTTCCCCGCTTGCCGATGGAAGTCCCAATACTTCTCCCGCTTGGTCAGGACCGCCCACTCCTCCACCGTTTCCGCCGTCACCGTCTCCGTTTCCCGAAGGAACTGGAGTCAAAGTAGCTGTTGGTGTAACAGTAGGCGAGGCTTTTGCTTTTGGCGATGGCTTTGGCGTTGGGGTTGGACATTTTTTGTCTTTGCAATCAACGCCTCCGACATTTTTGTTAAATTCATTTTTTATCTCAACATTTGTACCCGCGTCTCCTGTTGTAATATTTGATCCACCAACATTGTCATTTGCCCAGTTTCCTCCCGTGTCCGCTCCTGCTTCAACGTCATTGTTGATATTTGCAGAACTTTTCTGATTTGAAGTATACGATTCTGATTGGTTAATATTTATGGAATTATTTGAACCAGATACATTGTCTGAAACATCCAAATTCTGACTGTAAACTTTTCCTGCAACTAAAACTAGAAAAACAAGAAACATTGATACGGCAAGATATTTGATTTTATTTGAGGTTTTCATTTATTTATACAAAAAAACTGCCATTTAGGCAGTTTTAATTTGTTCTGTGATTCTAACCCAAAGCAGACTGATTGTCAAGACGCTAGAGTATAGAACCCAGACTTACAATTGCAGAAACAATAAGTATTGCAAGTACTACAAACAAAAATATAACCAACGCGAAAAAAATTCCCATTCGTTGCTCGTTTTGAGCAAGCTTAATCAAAATCGATCCTAAATAATCTCCAAAAATTTGTTTCAGGAAATCGTATTTTGTATTTTCCATATTACGGTATTAACTTAAAATTACCAAATTTCAGAACCTAAAACAAGTGGTCATGTTTTGCTGTAGCCAAGAGGAGATTTTTCGGATTCTTTTATAATTTTTTCCAAAACTTTAACGTCTATATCATCTATCTTTTTAAATCTTATGCATGATTTTCCGATGCTTGCTTTTGGAAAATCTTTTTTGTGTGCTTCCGCTATATACTTACCGTCTTTGACTCCACAAACATAGACAGATATGTAATTTTTTTGAGATGCAAGAAGAACAACCGACCATTCTCCCTCTCTGCCGCTTGCATACTTGTAGTGATAACTACCATAGCCTATCATTCCGTATAAAATATGCGGTTTTAGATTTGGGATGCACTTTTGTATAAATTTATGAAGCTTTATGATTTCTGATTTTCGTGGTTCTGCAATTAGGTCAATATACTCTTCCGGAGTTTTTGCTGAAGTTGGCTTGAACATGTTCATAGTTGAATAATTATAGATTATTTGTAAAGAAATTTACAGTTCTTTGCATTGATTGAGTAAAGCTGGTTCCGGTTAAGTTATGTCCTCCGCTTGGATATTCATAAAACTCGTTTAAAACATTCTTTGTATTAAGCAAAGAAATTAGATTCCTGCTGTAATCGATACTCACAACAGGATCATCTGTAGCATGATGGATCTGAATCGCGCCTTTCAGATCAGACAGATAATTTGTCGGCGCGACCTGCTGCCAAAAAACACTTTCTCTGCTTGGCTGTCCATATGTATCGATAAGCTGTTGTCTTTTTCTCACCCTCTCAGAGCTCATCTCGGGCGGTCTGTAGCTTGAGTCATTTATCCCATATTCCCTAAAGTCTATATAAGAATAAACAGCGCCTGCCATAACTACTACGGCACGTATCTCAGGTTTTGCCGCAAAACTTCGCATGACAACATTCCCAGCCATACTGTGTCCCCACAACCCTATCTTTTCGGGATTTATAAATGAAGAACTTTGCAAAGCAGAATAAGCATTTAGCGTATCAACAATATAATCGGATGAATAATACGCCCCTCCCGTTTCTCCTTCCGAAGTTCCGTGTCCCCGAAGATCTATCTTAAAAACCACAAATCCGTTTCGAGCCAAAAAATCCACATAATCATAATAATTTTGGGTTGTCTGATATGATTTTGGAGGGATATATCCATGCACAAAAATAATCGCGGACCATCCTCCAACTGGCATCTCTGATTTTGGCTGAGTCAGTAAACCATTTACTCTCAATCCATCTGAATCGTAACTTGTCACATACGCAGAGTAATTTTGAGTTTCATAGGTCTTTTGGAGATCACCAAGGCTGCTTTTATATTCCCTTTCACGCAGATACGGAATAGTAATTTCATAAAAGGGCATAGGAGTTGGCGTAGGAGTCGCCATGACATTACCGCTTGATGCAAAAGGTTCATTAGCGATCTGAGCAGGTTTTTTTATAAACACAAATACTACTGTCAATAAAAAGAGACAGAAAATTACAAAAAACCCCAAATAAAACCACGTCTTTTTACGATAAACGGGCTTGTTGTAGTAGGGATCGGGCAGAGTGTTTTGATCAGATGAAAAATTTTCCATCCTATTAGTATACCGCAGGTATTACCAGGAATAAATAAGGTATTTTTGGTATACTTAATAAATTGTGAAAAAAAGTCTATTCATCCTCACTTCTCTTTTTATAGTAATATTGATAGTCACAAATATTTCCTTTTTTAAAACATCCCATCAAATTAGCGGCGCTCCTCCTTATGATCCATTGGACGAACAACTCCCGAATAACTTCGATTATCCCTGGCTTGAAAATTGGGAACGCCCTGATGGTCCGCCAAAAGTCGGACTCCAGGTTGGACACTGGAAAAGCGAAGAAGTACCGGATGAGCTAAGACGACTACGCAATAATACGGGCTCTTCAGGCGGGGGCAAATCCGAATGGGAGGTAAACTATGAAATAGTAGAGGAAACAAAAAAAATTTTAGAAGAAAATGGAATTGTGGTCGATGTTCTTCCTGCAACTATTCCTCCAAAGTATTGGGCTGATGTTTTTGTCTCAATCCACGCGGATGGAAGTCTTGATCCAAGTAAATCGGGGTTTAAAGCGGCAGCACCGCGAAGAGACATGAGCGGAAAAGCAAATAGCCTTGTTGAGAAAATGGAAATGACTTATCAAGAAACAACAAGCCTTCCTAAAGACCCAAATGTTTCAAGGAATATGCGCGGATACTACGCGTTTTCCTATTGGCGATACGAACATGCTGTTCACCCAATGACAGCCTCTGCTATTCTTGAAACTGGATTTTTGACTAGTGCTTCCGACCGGAAAATTATCGTTGACAATCCCCAAATCTCTGCTAAGGGAATTGCCGAGGGAATTATGACTTACCTTGAATCAGAAGGATTATTGGAGCTATAATAATATCGCTTATGAAAAATAAATCATTAATCTACGTATTTGTTGCAATATTTATTGTAGGCGGTGTATATTTTATTTTGGGAAGGCAAACATCAATCGCGCCAACCCACCAAACACAAGAATCGGCAAGTGTTACTTCCGCTCCAGCTCAACCAGACTCAACAGATTGTACTGAAAACCCTACTCCTTCCCAAACAGAAGGACCTTATTACAAATCGGGGTCTCCCTTGAGAAACAACATAGCCGAAGGAATTAGCGGCGAGATATTAATTATTACCGGTTATATTTACGACAAAAATTGCAATCCGATTTCCAATGCGTGGCTTGATTTTTGGCAGGCAGATAGCAATGGCGTTTATGACAATGCCAGATACCGACTTAGAGGACATCAATTCGCTGATGAAAAAGGAATGTACAGGCTCGAAACTATTGTACCGGCTCAATACGGATCAAGACCCGCCCACATACATGTAAAAGTAATGCCTCCAAACGGACCTATTCTAACTTCCCAGATTTATTTCCCAAATGACCCCAAAAACCAAACTGATTCTATTTTCAACCAGGAGCTTATAATGACGGTGGAAGCAAGTGAAAACGTAATGCAGGCGGAATTTAATTTCGTACTAAACCAGTAAATTTATCAAATTATTTTTTTAGAACGAAGATTCAAAAATAGCTCTCTCTTTGTTAAGACAACAGCTCCAAATCCTGCTAGCATTGCAACAAATGATATTATACCTCCAACAATTGGAATGAGTCCTACAATAGAAAGGGCTGCTAGCCCAAAAAGAAAAGTTATAAATAAATTATATTTCTGACCTAGGAATCCGGAAATTTTTCCTCCCAAAAATACAGCTGTGAAGACCTTTGCGAACATAACGACAAATATGTAATAAACAAGAAGCAAAATTGAAAGAGGAATTCCAATTATAGTAATAAACAATAAAACAATTATTATAGGTGTGATGATAAGAGCAAGAAAACCAATTCCCATACTCATCCAAGGCCTATCATTTATTTTTGCCACAACTTTTCGGGTATAGTTGGGGCCAAAAATAATCAAAATTGCACCTACAAAAAATGTCCCTAAAAATGTATAAAGATTCCAACCAAAATTTATAGCAGCCAAGATTCCTTCTTTCTTTGGAACATCGACTCTGGGAACAATATGCTGTGTTACTTCACCAGACACTGTGGCATCATTTGCGATATTTATCTCCCGCTCGCTTGCGTAAATAATGTCTCCATTAACTCTCGCGTTTGAAGAAAGATCAAATTCTCCAACGCCTGCCAAGATGTCAGAACCAACTGTATTATTTATGGTAAGTGCCCCTGCTCCAACTGTTAATCCCCTACCGATTGGTCCAAAAACCTGAATATTCCCCCCAGCTCCGACCATGCTACCGACAATATTTGAACTCTGTTCTATATCTATATTCCCGCCTACTGTCGTAACATTACCGTCTACTACGCCTGAAATATTTATGTTTCCGCCCGCAGCCCGTATGTCACCCGCCACTTTTCCAAGTACGGAAATATTTCCGCCAGCAACCAAAAGATCTCCGTTTACAACACCATCAACTATTACATTTCCCCCCGCGATATACGCGTCTCCATTTACAGTCCCTGACAAGACAACTTTCTCACCGGTTGAAAAATAATCACTGTCTATAACTTCGTCTTTTTCAAGAGTCGCAACTTCATCAGATCTGAGATTTTCCTGTGCAAAAACAAATGTGGGAATCAGTATGAGGAATAAAAACGAGGTAAATAAAATGCCAAAAAATACTTTCGACATAATTACTATTTAACACACTTTCTGCAATTAATCAAGATCCGTCTACTGCACCATACCAAATTTTTTATTTAACTTTGTCATTTTTATAAAGTAATTTAATCTTTTTTCAAAAACCTCCGGCCTTACTCTTGAACCATCGATAAAAGCAATTCTAATCCTCTTATATCTTTCAGGAAATTTTTTAAAATTACCCCAGGCCTCTTTATCTTTTTTCAGCTTTTTTAATATATCTTTTGGCATCTCAAACTTCTCGTCCAAAACATTTCCCAATTTCGAAAGTCCGGCTGGTGTCATCAATCCTCGTTCGATAAGCATTCTGGCGCGCTCTTTGTTCAACTGAGACCAGTTGCTCTTCGGGTTTCTCGGTGTATAGCGCTGTACTGTTGATTCTTTATCAAAGCTTTTAACAGTAGAATCTATCCAGCCAAAACAAAGCGCCTCTTCAACCGCATCGTTATATGGAATACTTCTTTTTCCAGAAATCTTTCTGAAATTTATAAGCCAAACTTCCTTTTCTTTATCATGATTCTCCTCAAACCATTTCCTCCACTGCTCTCTATTTTTCGCGTAAAAAACTCTTGTAATATTCATACTTGGTACCGCTGTATAAATTTTATCAAATTTAGTAAACTAAGTTTGTGGTTAAAAATATTGTAAGACTTGAAGGGCTATTTGTATTCCTTGCGGCTTTGTATTTTTATTTTCTCTCAAACGGCAACTGGTTATTGTTTGTAATCTTGTTCCTGATCCCCGATCTATCAATGACCGGATACTTAAAAGACAAAAAACTGGGTGCAACAATTTACAATTTTGTTCATAATTATATTCTGGCAACTCTATTAATTTTTGTGGGAATTTTATTCCAAGATATCCTTCTTTACTTAGGCGTAATACTAATTGCTCATGTAGGAATAGATCGGTTCTTTGGATTCGGTCTAAAATATCCTACCAATTTCAAAGACACCCATATCCACAAACTCTAAGCCCTGATCTTCACAACTACTTTTCCTTTGGGGTGGCCGGATTCGAGGTATTCGAATGCCTCTTTTGTTTTTTCAAGCGAAAACACTTTATCTACATGTGGCTTAATCGCTCCGTTATCAACCAGCTCTCCCAGACGCTTGAGTCTTTCTGAAGTTATTTTTGTATTTTGCCCTATTGAAGTAATACCCTGCTCTTTTGCAAGATCAGGATTAGGCTGCCCCAACATCGAGACAATGACCCCGCCTTTTCTAAGAACTTTAAACGACCTCTCTACTGTTTCTCCTCCCACGGTGTCAAACACAGCGTCAAAGTCGTGAAGTAGCTCTTCAAATTTTTGAGTTTTATAATCAATCGCCTCATCGGCTCCAAAACTTTTAACAAATTCTATATCATCGCCACCCGCAGTTGTCGCGACATATGCTCCTAGATGTTTGGCTAATTGAACTGCTATATGACCAATCCCCCCAGCCCCTCCATGAATAAGGATTTTGTCGCCGCTTTTTAGTTTTATGTGTTCTTCAAGAGCTTGTATAACACTGGAACCAACAAGAGGCAAAGACGCTGCCTGAATAAAATCAACGTTCTCCGGCTTAAGAGCAGAATTCTCAGCATTTGCCGCGGTAAATTCCGCAATAGCTCCGGATGCGCCAATTAAAACAAGTGCTTGCCCGTAAATTTCATCCCCTATTTTAAACTCGGAAACATCTTCTCCTAAATCAGTAACAACACCCGAATAATCACCGCCAATAGTAAAAGGAAAGTCTAGAGGAATATTTTCTTTCATGTAGCCCAAACGTAGTCTGTAGTCAAACGGATTTAGACTAGCTGCATGAACTTCAACAAGCACCTGCCCTTTTTTAGGAATTGGATTTTGGACATTTTTAATCTCGATTACTTCCGGTCCACCATACCGATTATACTGTGCAGCTTTCATGTACTATACATTACAACATTAACATTATACAAAATTTATAAAACCGCGATCACAAATCCCATTGCCAAAATGGCTGTCAATTGATAGCCGGTATTTATTGCAAAGAGAGTCCATTTTTTACTACCAAAAATTTCTCCCGTCAACTGAACCGGCATTATAAATCCAAACCACATCCAAAATGCGCTGCTGATTCCTGTTGCCAATCTACTGTAGTCATAGAAATTTTCAGAAAGCACTATAACATGAGACAAGACATAGGCACTGACTAGCGTGGCCACGAAACTTAAAGCATATAACTTCCCCATCTCTTTTTGAGCTTTTTTTATACCCTCTTCCGTATAACCTGAGAGCTTCATCCAAGGCTTGCCGAAAAGCATTTTTGAGTACCACAGAAAACCTATAGCCATAGAAAAAACGCCTGCAAAAATAATTGCAAGATAATTTACTTCAACATTCACTCATTATCACCCCCTTTTACTCAACTACCAATGTCCCTTTCATTCCAGCCTCTCTGTGCCCAGGAACAGAGCAGAAAAATTCATATGCTCCTGCTTTGTCTGCCACGAATTGCACCGTTGCTTCCTCCCCAGCATCAATTAACGACGACTGAACACCAAGCTCTTCAATTGTGAAATCGTGCGTCCCAACAGTATTTTTGTATTTAATCCTTACTGTATCTCCTACGTTTACCCTAATCTCATCGGGAGTAAAGCTTAGACCTCTGCTTTCAATGGTGAATTCTTTTAGATTCGCTTGCGCCTCTGAATCTGTTGATTCAATAGTGTCGTTAGACTGCATATTAGCTTCAGGTTCTTCCACTGTCTCCTGGAAAGATTGTTGATCGCTCGAAGAATTCCCAAGAAGCAAAACTCCTCCAATTACGACCAAAACCAAAACTCCTAGAATCATCAATGCCTTATTCATGTCCTCACCCCCTTCCTTAATTAATAATAGTGTAACATAATTATCAAATATCTTCTATGTAATATCTTATCTCCTCTTTTTTCGGATCGAGAAGATTAAACAAATAAGTTATGTCTTCATTGCTGTGTCGGATGCAACCCAAGCTTCCAGGACTTTGCTCTGATAATTTTTCCATATCACCATTTACCCCATGAAGTCCGAAATATCCTGGAATCTCCCAATTGCACTCACCATTGCATTCATCATAAGGAATTGGACCATACGGATACTCTTCCGAGACGGGAATATCCAACGAAATAAAATATGGCGCGGTTTCTGGATTGTCGCTAGAATCAGTTTTATCTGTAATCAACCAGTAATTTCTGCCTAAAAGTTTAGGAAGCGGTGTGGGACTCTGACCAGAAATTCCTGTCTTGACTTTAAATGTTTTTATTAATCTACTCTGCTCCTTTCGTCCCGGGACGCCTTCATACAAATACTCTATATTTGATTTTCTATGAAGTGAGAGCCAATGAACCGACTCTGTTTGAGTTGTCGATAAAACCTCCCTTGAAGATTCAATAGGTCTTTGTATGTATGCAAGAATCCCCAAGGCTACTATAACTACAAGCACAAAAATTTTTCCCATGCCCCTTCGCTATTTACACCACATTGTGGATGTAAATACACTCCTTTCTGTAAAAACATTTTCTTTATCCAACATACACTTCGGAGACATGGCCCCTCGTAGCCTTGGCGAAGTGGGGCCATAATCCCATTCTACCCAAAATATCAAATAATTTGGTAAAATACAACAATGCAAAAATTAGTTTTGTTATTACTGTCTTTAACCGTAATATCAGCCTTTACGGTCTTATTTTTTGTGGTTAAAAAACCGCAGGGTAATTTGTTGTCTGTTACGCCTTCGCCAACAAATATTCCGACTCCGACTTCTACTCCCACACCAACTCTTCAACAGCCGCCACTAAGTAAAACCCTACAAAATGACTACCATATATTTCAATCGTTCAACAACTGCGGTCCGGCATCGCTGTCTATGGCTCTTTCATATTATGCAATCTTTGAATCTCAGCAAAAGCTAGGCAATGACCTTAGGCCATATCAAATCCCAGGTGGCGATAATGATGATAAATCCGTAACCCTTGAAGAACTGGCGGAAAAATCAAAAGAATACGGATTCATTCCCTACCATAGGCCTCTTGGAAATATAGATCTTATCAAAAAATTCATCACCTATGATATACCGCTCATCACTCGTACATGGACAACGGTAAATGAAGATATAGGTCATTACAGAATAATAAAGGGTTATGATGAAGCAACGCAAGAAATAATCCAGGACGACTCTCTTCAGGGAAAAAACTTGAGATATACTTACGATGATTTTAATGCAGTTTGGAAGCAATTCAGTTATGAATATTTGGTATTGGTTCCTCAAGAAAAAGATGAAATTGCAAGGACTATTTTGGGTGAAGATGCCGATGAAAAAACCGCCTGGCAAAAAGCTGTCTCTATTTCAGAATCAGAAGTAAACCGAAATCCAAATGATATTTATGCAAGATTTAATTTGTCTGTCGCTTTACATAATATTGGTGATTATCAAAGATCTGTCGAGGAATTTGAAAAAGTT
>MFNO01000033.1 GCA_001782075.1 Candidatus Levybacteria bacterium RIFCSPHIGHO2_01_FULL_38_26 | reverse complement strand
GGCAAGCATATTGTATGGGATGGAATTAGACGGAAACGAGGAATTGAATAATAGGCTAAAGGCTATTGGTAACAGTATGTACATAACTAAAAATGAGATGACAGGAGAAAAAGAAGATACGCCACTATGGGCAAAACTGCGAGAAAAACTGACTGTTGCCCAGGAAATAAGAATGAGATCAATTGCAGAGGGAAGAGACATGAGTTTTGATGAAGCATTAACTCAACTTCAGTCAGGTACACCGCAGGCTGGAGAAGGATTGCCTCCAGCTCCAGTGTCAGGCGAGGAAGGTCTAATACCTGCGCCAATAGAGGGAGCGCCAATAGAAAAACCTAGCGAAGGAGCGAAGTTGTCAGCAGAAGAAGTAAAACTGCTAGAACAGATAAGAAACGTGGGCAAGAGGCTTGTTGGCAATCTTGCTGAGGTAAGGTTTCCATCAAATCCTATCATGAATGATGTTTTGTTCGAGACTGCTGATTATAGCGAAGCTGGAACAGAGTTTTACAAAAGAAGAACAGGGTCAGATCTGGTTTCCTTCTATGAAGGAGGGGGGGGATTAACTCAATTGATATCTAATCCTGGCGCCTTGACACTAGATCAGGCAAAAGAAATACTTGGTAAAGTAGTAAAGTCATTAGGTGATCCTAATGGGCTTGAGAGTGCTCAAAACGATGTGGCGCCTATTCTTGAGGGATATATTGATTTTACCAGAGAGGGTGGCCCAATATCACAAGGCAGGTTGGGGCAAATTGTTAGCTTTGCTTTTAAAGAGGGAATGTTGGTAAACGGAGTAAAACGTGTATTTAGACGACCTACATCTCTTGCTCAAAAATATATAGGGCCATTCGGATCTACCCACAACATTTACGAAATCAGAAACTTTTTAGACCAAGCATTGCAAGCGGAAATTTTACGAAAAGGGATAAATGAGGAAGGGCGAATAACTACAGATTTATACGAGAGATTTCGCAAGAAATTCAAGGTAAAAGGATTTTGGATGTTCCTGGCTTTTCTCCGTGACATGTTCCCAATAGCTGCAGCTGGCTTTTTAGTTAAAACTGGTGAAGAGTCCGCAACAACAAAAACTTAAGGTTAAGAGTCTATTAGCATGAGTTTCCAAAAATTTCTGCATGATTATATTAGTTATAAATTATCAAGTCTAGTTGCAGGAAGGAAGAACTATGACGCTTGGAAGAAGAGAAATTATTCGCTCAAATCAGTTGAGATAAAAAATAAAAAATTGGCAGAAGAGCTTGAGGCTGCCTGTAAAGAAAAGGAGAGCTTTCTTACTTACTCTGAATTTATTAATATTGATCAATTTGGGCAGCATGGGTATCATTCTGTCAATAAAAATTTTGGTGCAACCGCCAATTGTGCTTACTGGCCGAAGGCTTTAGCGGCTTTGTGTAAGGATAAGAATTACTCAGAGGTGATAGAAGTTGGACCAGGAGACGGTAGTTTGGCAGTTAATTTGATAAAGGCTGCTAAGAAAATCGGCTGTAATGTTTTATGGAGTGGAGTAGAAAAAAACAGCAGACTCCATGATGTAATTGTTAAGAGGTTCAAAAAAGAAGGAATAAGCAAAAATCTAAGGCAGATATCATCGTCAATAAAAGAAATTAAGATTAACTCTCCATGTATTGTTTTGTTTGCTTATAGTCTGGATAGTATTCCTCCTGAGATTTTTATAAATACTAGAAAAGAAATATCGTTTCCAAATGCATTGATAGGAATTAGCGTTAAAAATAGAATTTTGAGAGAAATTGTGTTAGATAAGAAGCTGTTGTATCGCAGAAATATAGAATTAGATAACGGTATATATAAAGATAACAATGGCAAGTATTTTGATATCTCCGGCTGGCAGATGCATAGTGGACAGCGAGCCTACGTTCCTGTTCATGCCATCTCTACTTTTATTGATTACGTAAGGCGTGTTCCTTGTGAATCGCTTTTTGTTGTTATCGACGAACACAGGCCATCGCTATTCAGGTGGGAGACTGGACACTTAGGACTTCCTAAGGATTTATATGCGCATACAAAAGACATTATTGATATTGATTTGGAAGATGCATATGAGAATGCTGGGAAAAACCTTTTGTATTTTCCAATGTATTTTGATATTTTTTTAAAATTATTAAAGGAGTTTGGTTTTCGTTCGGTTAAATACGAAAATGAGCAGAGGTTAGCAAAGAATCTTCGTTCTGGATCATGGAGCGAGTTGAAGGGTCTTTGTGCTACCTATGCTTTTATAGCTTCGGAGAACAGTATGAAAAGCGTTGATAATTTCAGAATTGCGTGTCCTTAAAATTAAAATCTGAATATTTGTCTTGCTGCTGATCCCCATCCTCCTCGCGCTCCTGGCGCTGGTAGTTTGGTATAACCAGCTGCTACAGCTCTAGCACCAGAAGTATATGGAGCAACTCCAGCTCCAATAGCAGCAGTAATAGGCGCTCCTGAAATACTTGGGGCTTTGAGGGCTTGTTTGACCATATTTGCTACATTTGGCGTCATGAGTAGGATTCCAAAGCCAATAAGATGAGCGATAGCGCTTGGGGTCCCTGGGTCTCCTACAAGAGGCGGGACAAATTGATTAGCCGATGATCCGGATCCAAAAGCATCCATAAAAGCTTTTGCCAAAAGGAACATGATTATAACAGCCGGAAAAACAGCAAGATTGGCAATCATGTTTCTAATCCAGGCTGTAAAACCAATAGGACTGCCGGGCAAGAGCGATCCCGCTATCCAGAAGGGAGAAAGGACTACGCTAATAAGGATGCTGACATAGGTTATAATCAGGGTGATCCAGAGTCTGATAAGCGCGATGAAAAGAATGACGACAATTAAAAGAAAAGCCAGAACATGGGGGATGAAATCCGTAATTGCGGCATATGTCCCGATGGCTGCAATTCCTCCGGTAACAAATGCACCAGGTCCGAGAAATGCGGTGAAAATACCAACCGTTGCGCCGACAGCCAGAGAGATAATTCCAATTATTATAGTCGCTATATTTGGGGGAGACGTGAAAAGGGCCATAATGCCCGCAAAACTAGAAATTTGTTGTATTCCAAGAAAGTTGGTAATCATATCCTTTATCACCCCGCCTACGCCCCACGATATTCCAACAACCCCTCCAATTCCGTCAGCAGCCGCAAAAGGAGTTGATCCCTGAAGAGACAGGGGATTTAGACTCGCGGTTGCCGGAATAGCAGTTGAAATAACATTGTAGCTTACGAAAATTGTTAGGTACATAAGATCAATCAGAAATCCAGCGATAGCAAAAGAGAAAGTGAGAAGAAGGATTCCGATTATGATTCTTGGTATTTGATTTTGGATAGTCATTACGGTTCTTGGATCCAGTCTAATCCTAAGCATTATCGCAATACCAATGACGATAAAAATAATTACAAAGAGAAAATAGACTATATCTCTGAACGCACTCCAAAGAGACTGTACCGGCAGAAGTCCGGTAAATCCGCCGGATGTTCCCTGGGCATGAGTTGGCTTTGCAATGCCAAAATTATTCGCGAGGTATTTGAAGTAATCGGCGGTGTGAAAAGGAGGAGTATAAAGCATGCCAATCATTTTTGCGGTTACTCCAATTGCCCCCCCTCCGCCCTGGACAAATCCAATATCTCCTGTCTTGGGATCAACGCCAAGACATTTGCCGTTTTGATCTGTGGGGTCAACGCCAGCTATCTGGCAAGCCATAGCAGACATCACGTCAATCATCACGGTCTGTACCCACGTATGCTGGTTTTTAGGTACATCGGGGTTGGTATTGGGGTTGAGATAGGGATTTACTTGGGGAATTTGCGGCTGAGCTGACACAGGGATAGAAAATAGAAAATAGAAAATAGAAAATAGAATGAAGGTTAAGACAAGGCGAGCAGACGCTTTCATTGCGATTTTAGTGTGAATGATTTTTATATAATTGTCAAGTATCAAGCGCTAAATATTTTGCCACTTGCATTTGTTTTTGTTTTGTGATATATAGGGGTTAGAGTAATATCTATAAGATATCCGTTCTATATTACAGGAGGGTTTGCTTATGGCAGGAGAACTCGCTCCCAACAGAATAGATACTCTTCCGGATGGCTCCATTAATATTGGTAATCTTTCTGTTGGCAAATCAGAAAGAAGACATAGGTTACCCAAAAGAATATCCGGTGCATTAACAACAGCAGCGGTAACAATGGCAGCTATTGCTTGCTCGGGTGCGTCAGCAGAAGACAGGGATCAGTTAGTAAATCCTGACAATTCTTCTCCTGCTTCTTACCCTTCTCTTTCTAAAGAAGTCTCCCAGGATTCCAAATTAGTCTCTGCCGAACAAAAAACTGAGGAAGAGTGGAAAACTTTCCGCTCCGTATATAATTATGATAAACTTAAATACGAAATAGACGCTCCACAGGGATGGAGCAGTAGCCCGATTGCGTTCCAACATCCATCGATTTCAATTGATTATTTAGAAAGAAATTATGAGGGGAATATTTATGATTATTATAAGGAGAGTGCCGCGATAGGGGTGCAGCAAATACCAGAATGGATGTCATTGGAAGATTTTAGAGACAACAATAGCTCAACATCTCTAATTTTTATACCAGACGTTGAAAAACCGCAGTATAGCAAGACAGAAATAGACGGACGCGATGCGTATGAATTTCAATACAGCAATGAAAAAAGATCATCGGGAACTGTTTATAGATTTGAAATCACCAATATAGTGTTTTTAGATGAAAAACAAGGATATTTTGTTCAGTTTCAAATTGAAACGAACAATGTCGAGGGACAAACATTTCAACGAGATCTTAAAATGGAAAACACTCATGAGGAATTTAAAAAAATGCGCGAATCCTTTAAACTCCGTCCCTAACAAACCAGCCCTTAACTCTTCTAAAGAAAATCTGTTACGCTGCGGTGGGGGCGAGATTCGAACTCGCGGTATCCTTGCGGATACAACTGCTCTCCAAGCAATCGCACTAGGCCACTATGCGACCCCACCAATTATTTTTTTTGCCTCTTTCCACACTTTCTTATCCGACTTGTATGTTAATCTATTTTCAACCTCGTCCATTGGTAGCCATTCGACATTTTCCATTTCAAAATCATGCTCTTTTATGTCCCCGGATTCGTATTCCATCAAAAAATAATAGACCGTCTTTTTTATTTTCTCATTGTCGAATTTATACCAATATGTAACAGCCGGCAACACCTTGATTATTTTGCCACTTACTCCTGTTTCCTCCTTGACTTCTCTTAGCGCCGCTTCTTCTTTGGTCTCCCTTTTAGATTCTTTTTCTGCGATTAAACCTTTGGGAAACACCCATCCATGGTGCTGAGAATGCTGGGCGACAATAATAAATATTTTACTATTTTCTTTTTTATAGACTACGCCGCCAGCAGAGAACTCGAATTTCATAAATTAGACTTCAATTATAGCTCATTCTCTTGACTTTTGCAGTAAATTATTTGATTATAAAGTTGGATATATTATGAATGGAAAAGATCAATCAGAAAGACCAGCGGTTGAGAAGCCAGAGGTGGCAGAGTCTGGTAGTCTTGAAGAAACAATAAAATCATTGCGCAGTGAAGTAGTTGAGAAAGCTAAAGAAGATATTGCCGTGAGAACCCATTCTTCAGAGACTAGACCGATAGAATCCAATTACATAGAGCTTAACAAGCCTGAAGACCAAGAGGCAGAAGAAACAGAGCCCCAATTAACAGAATTGCCCCCGGATACTGTTGAGAAAAAAGAAGGCATAGGAATAAAAGGCATCCTGGATAGAGTAAAAAGATTTGCACAAGAGCAAAAACAAGATGACACGATAGGCATTGATAATCAATCTCCCTCAGAAGAAATTGACCAAGTCGTTTTGGAAGGTAAAGAGGAAAAGAATTTTGCGCCGCAAGAAAAGGAAGAGGAAAGCCGAGGAGTTGAGATTCCAGGAAAATTAACAAATGATCCGGACTTTAAAAGAACTTGGGGAGATTTGTATTCCGACGCAAAGAAGCAACATAAGGATATTAATATTTCAGAAATAGATCAACAAGCTTTGTCTAAGTATTATGATAAGTGGGCCAGGAGTCAGGTAGAAAAAGGATTGCCTCCTGAAATAAAAGAGAACCCTTTATACTTGCAAAAATTAGGCCAGGAAGTGATTGGAGCCGCGGATAAAGGCGAGACTTTGGATACAGTTAAACTTTCAGCAAAGGCATTGATTGAGTATCAGAGGGCAAAAGATCTACGAGCTGAAAAATCAGGAGAACAGGGAGAGGGCTTGGGTGTCCTCGGAGGGACTCGAACCCTCAAATCTTCAGGTTCGGAACCTGACGCTCTATCCAGTTGAACTACGAGGACCAAATGGGACAAAACCTTCGGTTTTTTCCCAACGATTTTCCCTAAATTGTTTTATTAACTTGTTTTGATAAATCTTTGCTATAGAAAAGTGTTGCGGAGGGTACAGGATTTGAACCTGTGTAGGGATTACTCCCTCGAGTTTTCGAAACTCGTGCAATTGTCCACTATGCGAACCCTCCATGTTTTAATTTGGCGCGCCCACCCAGAATCGAACTGGGATCTACGGCTCCGCAAGCCGCAACTCTATCCGTTAAGCTATGGGCGCTAAACGGGACAAACCTCACGGTTTTTCCCGACGATTTCCCTTTAGGGATTCGCAAAGGGACACTTTCAACTCAGCCCTTTGCGCGGTTATATTTTACTCCATTAAGATCTTCGAAGCAAATTTATTTTAGGGTTTTTCAAGGGGGAAAGTGCGCGCAAGCCAATCTCCGGATTTCTCAATAAATGTTGGCTGGGTTACTTCTCTATACGGGAGATAGGGAAGAAGTGCTGATTTTATCTTGTCGTGATTAATATCTCCTAAAGTTATTGTCAGTTCTCCCGGGATAAGAGCGCGGGTGCTTACATGAAGGACTTCAGTTCCTTCTCGTTTCATGAAGTAAAAATCATATAGTTCCTGCCAGAGGAAAAAATGGTCTTCGATTGTGATTCCCTCGGTGCTTATTCTGTATTTGAAATCACGGGGCGGAACGCTTGCCAAAGCAAAAGCGACGAAAACAAAAGATATTACAAGAGCCATCAGCATATATTGAGAAAAAAGAAAAAGCACTATTTCCACAAAAAACATGATAAGAAGGCTTGTTAAATAATACTGCCTGCTCCTTTTTCTAAAGGGTCTGCCGGGAGCGCTCCAGGAAAGAAGGGTTTTTACCTCACGGGTAGGATTTTGCGGCTGATTTGAAGGCTCATTTTGGTGTCCTTTGGGCAGGCTTTTTTCTTCCATGATTTTAATGTATAACAGAAAAAGTCGGAAGTCAATGTAGCATCTTGTAAAGATGGCGGTGTCTAGTTGACTATGTTGGAACTTATTACCAAAGATTCCAGCAGTCTTCTATGCTTACACCGTCTGCTTTGGGGGACTCTGCACTGTATACGAAATTGATTGCCCCTCGCTAGCTCTCGCAAATGTAAAGACCAACTCGGGCGCTTTTTGTTGCACTTTAAAGGCAAGCCTATATAGATCTTCTGGATTGTCCCGCCCTCGGTGTGCAAATAAAGACTTTAAATTATTATCCTTATCCATGATTTCTAATTTCCCATCAGGCAATATAGGTATCGTCTCAGAAAATTGTCCACCGTTTTCTGCAATTTTCCTTTTTAAAGTTTCCCCTAAGTCTATTATATCCTGTTCCTCCTCTTTTTTAATTTTTTTTTCAATATCTGAAAGCTCTGGAGTTTCCATAGTTTAAATTATATCTTGTTTTAAAGATTAAACAAGTTGCGGAGGGTAGAGGATTCGAACCCCTGAGGGCTTACGCCCATTAGTTTTCAAGACTAACGCCTTACCGCTCGGCCAACCCTCCTTTGATTAAAGTGCGGAGAGTATGGGAGTCGAACCCATTCAGGGCTATTCACCCTGCAAGTTTAGCAAACTTGTGCCTTGCCGTCCGGCCCACTCTCCTTAGCAACCTACATTATACCATCAGAGTTCTTCTTCTGCTACACTCATCGTGTGGGAATTTTGGATTTTCTTTTCCCCAAATATTGCGTATGTTGCAGAAAAATAGGTGATTATCTCTGCGGCGATTGTTTTGCTCTTCTCTCCTTTGACACTTCGTATGTATGTCTTGTTTGCAACAAGCATTCTTTTGATGGACTGACTCATCCTGTTTGCGTGGGCAGATACACTATTGACGGTGCTTTTTCATCTATTTCCTATAATAAAACTGCTAAAAAGCTTTTATATGCTTTTAAATACAAACCATATGTATCTAATTTGAAAGACTTACTCATAGACTTTTTTTATGAGGGCGTTTTGCAAAATGAACAAGTAAATACAGTTTTGCAAAGTTATCCACAGCTTGTCCCCATACCGCTCCATTCATCCAAGTTAAAAAACAGAGGGTACAATCAATCTTTTATTTTGGCAAAAGGATTGGGAGAAAAATTAGGACTAGAGGTAAAAGATATTTTGATAAGAGTAAAAAAGACAAAATCCCAATTTGGACTAGCTAGGGAAAAGCGTATCGAGAACATTTCTAATGCATTTGGGGTAAAAGATGAAAGTAAAGATTTGATAAAAGGCGAAGCCTTTTTTCTAATTGATGATGTTTTGACCTCTGGATCCACTCTTCTTGAGGCAGCAAGGATTTTAAAAAGAAACGGCGCAAAAAAAGTTTTTGGCCTCACTCTGGCGAGGGGTTAAAGTGGGGATTACAGAAGAAAGTTGAAACAGAATTGACGAATATATTTTCAAATGGTATCCGATTCTGCAAAATATAGCCTGGCATATCCCTTAATAAAATCAGAACAAGCTAGTCTTGGAATGTATTTAACCTCTCTTTTTTTGATCTATTTTGAGTAAGACCAAATACGGTACACCCTAAATAACCGGCAAGCTTCTTTGAAGGTTTTACGCTTTTCAAAATATAACCGACATCACATACAGAATTTTTTAACAACCTCACCCTGTTACCAAGTGTCGGTCTAATCTTTACTTCACCATATTTATAATCATCCGGCAAGTCGAAAAATGAATCAAGACTGTTTCCAGACCTTCCTATTCTAACAATTATCTTTGCCAAATTTCTGTACCTCGATCTCTTTCTGTACTCATCAGGAAGAAGCGAAATAAAGGCTCTGCTCATAAACTGTCCTTCAAGCCTAGTTAAGAAAGAAAATCTATCCGGATTCTCTTCTGTTTTAATTTTTTCAGTAACCTTTAATGTCCCACCCAAAGCCCCAAGAAAATTAGCCCTTTCCCTCTCAGATAGTGACTCCGATAAGCTTCTGACTGAATTCATAGCTTCAGAAAGTTGCACGTCACTTGAGAACACACCTGCATTACCCTTTAAGGACATCTTTACATTTTTATAAAATTCCTGTCTTTCCTCAAGAGAATTTATGTTATCCACTCTATCATCTACAATTCTAACTGAAGAAAATAAAGACTCCCATTTCTCTAGAGTCTCGCTAGAAATAGGAGTTCCAGTTGTTGCTTCTGCAACAGCTCCCATAATATGGGCACCCTTTATATAACGGCGGACAGATTCGTTAGACGTTGCTCTTTCAACCATTTAAATATTTTACCAAAAAATACGCCTAAATTCAATGCTATAGGATAATAAATTTTAAAGCTCTTTGTTAAGGAGATTATTGGTTAATTGCCAGGGGTTCTGGGATATAATTTTGAGGTTCTTTTGAAACCTCACCATTTTGAATAATAACGCCTTGATGATGAATAGATAATGTAAGCTGATCTTGTGTGTCAAAAAAACTTTCAATAGACATATTCAAAAAACTAGTTAAAACCAATCTTTTATTTCTGAATTTGGTCGCAACAACTTCTCCCTTTACGTGCTTAATAAGTCTTAATTGTAAATCTGTCGTAAAGCCGATATAGAAACCTTTATCTTGAACGCTATAGAGGATACAAACGTAGAATTTTGATGTAGAAACGTCAGACGTTTCTTTCCTTTAGGAAATATATAATATGTGTCGAGTCTTACGCGATCACCTTGCAAACGCTTTTCGCCTTCTTGCGAAGTGCGAAGCCGCGTTTGACGCGGTGGAGATGTCCGGGAATGATCCGGAGTCCAAGAATTACATTTTAAACCTCTACAAGCTTAGTCGATTTTTGAAAGTCACTTTAAACTTTGCGAATCAACACGCATGATTAAAGCCAAGGTTTTATAAATTCAGATAAGGACGAAAACCGAATTTCCTAATCTATTTCTCAGCTAAATTTGTGCCCATATAATCCCACTGAGAAAAGACTATATGAACAAGACGTTAAGCCTTAGGCGTATGCCAAAGCTGGTTGTCTAAACATTCCATCGAGTCCGGCTTTTGCCTTCGCGATGAATGTATTAACGCTATTTCTAGCAGTTATATTTTGATTCTGTTTAGCGACTAATAATCAAAGTCGGCTTGCAGTTTTTCAATGTGCATTTCCTGTCGAATCAATGCATCCCCAATAACGAATTATATATAATTCGGCTCTGGAAGTCAAGGTTTAAATTAGCCTCAGCTTAGCTTGGATTTTTCTTGTAATTCTACCTCTATGTCTCTTTGAATATCTCTTTTTTTAATCGCTTCTTTCTTATCGTACTCTTTTTTGCCTTTTGCCAGAGCTAACTCAACCTTGATGAGATTATTTTTAGTATATATCGAAACAGGAACAAGAGCAAGGCTTGAACCTTCTGCTTTCGATTTCAGGGCTATAATTTCTTTTTTGTGAAGCAGTAGTTTTCTGGTTCTTGACTCATCATAGCCTTCCGGCCGCGCGTACTGATAAGGAAAAATTTTGGCGTTTACCAAATAAGCCTCGCTTCCAATAATTCTGACAAAACTTCCTTTAAGATCCGCATTGCCAAACTTTACAGCCTTGACCTCGGCTCCATTAAGATTTATTCCGGCCTCAAGCCTCTCAAGCAACTGATAGTCATAGAAAGCCCTGCGGTTTGTGATTTTCATACAATACGTTATGATTATATCAAAGTTTAATGAAGAATAGATTTGTTTTGCTCTTTTTTTTGCCAACCGTTCTGTTTTTTGCCATTGTTTTTTGGGCAAGGGGTGCAATTCTACTTGATGCTGATTTTGGCTGGCACCTTCGAATGGGCGAGATAATACAAAATACTGGAATTCCGAAAAACGACCCTTTTTCCTATACGATGCCAAGCTATCCATTTGTGGATCATGAGTGGCTGACAGATATCGTTATTTCAAAACTTTATCCTCTGATTGGCATGAAAGGACTTGCAGTTATTTTTTCCCTTATAGCAACACTTGCAGCGTTAATACAACTGCCGTTTCCCATTAAAAAATGGTCTTTTGTGCCGTTTGTTCTCGCCGCAGGTTCGTTTTTGGTTTTTGTTGGAGTAAGGGTTCAGGTAATATCCTGGCTTTTCTTTTCAATTTTACTTTTTATATTGTTTCATAAAAAAGCTCAAAAATGGCAATTTTTACTGCCTCTTTTTTTTATTTTGTGGGCAAATTTACACGGAGGCTTTGGAATAGGATTGGCAGTGCTATTGGTAGTTACCTTAGTACATGTATGGGAGCAAAGAAGACTTTTGCTTGGAGAAATTGCTATTTTAGCCTTGTGCATAGCTTCTACTTTTATTAATCCTTACGGAATAGGATTGTGGAAAGAGCTTTGGGTGTCGATTTCTGATGCTTCTTTGAGGTGGAGCATTTTAGAATGGATGCCTGCTTTATTTTTGTTTAATTTTACTTTCTGGATGTTTACGTTGATTTCTGTTCTTGTTGTTTTAAGGTATAGAAATAAATATAGCTTGTCCCAGCTGGTTCTGTTTTGTATCTTGCTAATCGCGGGATTGTCCAGCATGCGGCATTTACCCTTCTTCCTTATTTTGGCTCTTCCTATGACAATAAATGGTTTTGTTTGGTTTGAGCAGGAGGCAAAGAACTATAAAAATGGGGTAGAGAGACTAAATAAAGTATATTCGATTTTTGCGGCAGTAGTTACTATTGTTGTGATTGTTGAAGTTGCCTTAGGTCTTTACTCTGCCAGAATTCTTCAAGAAAGATCTTTCTATCCAAATAAAGCTGTGGAGTTTCTCTCAGCCAACCAGTCGTGCGGGCAGTTATTTTCTGTTTATGTCTGGGGAGGGTATCTAATTTGGAAATTGCCTGAGAAAAAAGTTTTTATTGACGGCAGAATGCCGAGTTGGAGGAGAGAGGTTTCGCCTCTTTCTGAAAGTGATTACGCTCTTGAAGAACACAAAAAAGTTTTGGCAGGAAAAATTCCCTTAAGCATGGTTATTACCAAGTACAGGGTGGATACGGTTGTATTGCCCTTTGAAGAAAAAAGAGAGATCACGCCTCTTGCTAGAAGTATGCAAAACGTGTTGGGCAAAGATGTAGCAGGTTTATTATTGGGTATAAAAAAAGATAATTACGAAGGGTTAATAAAAGAGCTAAAAGATAATAGTATGGTAGAGATTTACAAAGACAACGTGGCTGTTGTTTACAGGCAGAAAAACAGTCAGAATTTATGCGTTGAGACTTGAAGTTATTTAATCATTATTTCGTGGGTCTTGTCTTGCGAGAGAACGTAGATTTTTTTAGAGGATTCCAAAACCTCGAAATCCTTTGCGTTTTTTATTTCGTCGTGGTTGTATTCAGTGCGATAGCTGCCGTCTTTTGAGATTACAACCACGCGGGAGTTGCCATTGTCAAGAATATAAACATTCTCTATATCTCTTTCTGTAAATATTTTTGTCGGGTTTGAAAAAGGTTTTTCAAGACCTGAAAGGCTGAAGGCTTCCCTAGTTCCTCTTGTAAATTTCTGAATCGCACCGTCTTTAAAAAGTACCCAGATAGATCCGTCTATAGATAATGCTGCCGCGTTTGACATTCTGGGTGGTGTGCCGCTGAAATAATTTGATTTAACAAATTCACCATCTTCCTCAACAAACTTGAATATTTGATTGGAGTCTTTGTCTATTACATAGATATTATCTATGTATGCTGCTATTCCGGCTGGAGTTTTCCAGGACCCGTTGTTTATAAGAGCTTCAGAGTTGTTGTTCTTTTTATCAAGCCTTGATATGCTTTTGCCATCCAAGATATATACATGATTCTCGTCCTGGGCAAAAAAGCTCGCATTTGGATTTTCTATCTGGGTTTTTAAGTAAAAACTGATATTTTTGTCAATTTCCTCAAGCCCTACGTCAATTTTTTTAATAAGATCCGTTATTTGCTTGTTTTCTTCAGAGCCTTCTTTGAATTTATTTTTGTTTTCTTCCAATAACTGCTTTGAAGCTAGAAGGCTTTCTTTTGCAAGACTAGCGTTTAGATCAAGAAGACTGCTGCCTTCTTCATATTTTTCTAAAGCGCTCTGATAAACTTCGCCAAAGAGCTTTTCGTTTTTATTGTCGTTTTGTTTTTTTATGGCAAAAAATACACTGGCTATTAGAATTATTAAAATTACTATGGCTATCGTTAGATATACTTTTTTTGAATGGGTAATATTGATTGGCAAGCGAACTTTTGGAGCAAAGACGCGTTCTTTTGGCTCTTCTATTTTTTCTGGCATTTGTATATTTAGTGTCTGTGCTGTTGGTGGCTCATCCCGCTTTATGTATTTGATAATGATTGCCGCTGCAGCTCCTTCTTCTTTTTCATGTACACTGGACGTTAGGTTTTCGACAATTTCAGAGGGAGATGCGGATTCATTTAGGTAAGAAGACAACGATGAAGGGTCAATAAGCTCTGAAAAAGATTTTGTGCAAAGAATTATCGAATCGCTGTTTTGAACATGTCCTGAGGATGAAGCAATAGATTTGACATCTGAATTTTCTGAAGCAAGAATTGTCCCGAATTTTTCATGTCTTTTTATAAATACTTTTGCCTCGCCAATTGCGAAAAGATATAAAATGTTGTTGTTAAAAAAAGCTATAGTAGAGGAGGGTATAATTCCATCTGGCAAGCCATCAAAAGCGACAGTAACCGCCTGTTTTATCGAAGATAGGGTTTTGGCTTCTATAGTAAAGAATTCTTCTTCCAGCTTTTGCAGAACATTTTTCCCAGCCTCGCTTAGCAAGTTTGGCTCTTCTTGTTCTTTTGAATCCTGACTTTTGAGCGAGATAACAGCAAATAAGCTCCCTGCGTTATAGACTTGTGACCAGGAAGAGGGTTTTGGAAACGAAACTATTTTTGCAAACGTTATATTTGCCTCTGTCATTTTCTATAGTATAACAAGGGCAATTAAAAAAAGCGAAATAGCAGCAATTAGGTTTCCCAAAGCCAAGAAGAAAACTACTGTTGAAGGGAAGGATTCCTTGAGGATTCGGTTCATGACCCTGACTTGAGTAAGAATAACAAACGTAAATAGAATGTAGATAAAAAGAAAAGCAAGAGTAATTATTTTAAACACCAAGGCGACTTCTGAGGACCCAAATATATTAGTCAAATCAGGCTGCATGAGCTCTCCTTCCGATAAGATCTCCTATTATTTGGGCTGCCCGTCTAGGCATTGGTATCGACAGTCCTTCAAAATGCGTTTCTGTTCCGGCAGTTTGGACAAATACATCGCCGTAGTTGAAAAACGAACGAATAAAACCCGCTTGAGTATAGTTTACGTCTTGTACATTGATCAACTTTGTGAAGGCTATATTGTGGATTGTTATATCATGATAATCAATATCTACGACCCTTTTTTGAGTTACAAGAAGTACGTTGTAGAACCAAGTTATAAAATTTACAAATGCGTAGGAAAAAACAATTAGATAATAGAAGGCTGTAAAGACCAAAATGAAGCGGGGGGGAAGATTAAGGGTCTGAAATAGTTGAAAGGTTGCCTCAAATATAAAAATGATTAAGGGTGCAAAAAGAAGTATAAAGGTTATTATTACCCACGGGACATTAACGATAAGATGGCGTTTTAAAAAAAGAAGTATTTTCTCGTCAGGCTGCTGCTGCACAAAAGATACGCCCTGGGGGTTTGTTAGAAAATTTGAAAACATGCCAACATGGTTTTTAAGCTCTGGCGCTAATGCTGTTTCTTTTTTGGAATTTTGGGGTTTGATAAAAATATCAGGCATATATCTTTACTTTCTTTCTATATTATAAAATGCAAACCCTGATTGCGGTATAGATAGGTATCCTGGTGCTCGTACGTTAAATGCTGTTTTAAAGCTTGAGCCGTTTAATCTTATTTCTCCTTTGTCGGTTTGAAAGACAACTTCATTGGTTGTGCCATTCCCTTGTGAAACTGAAACGCCTGAAACAGAAGACGGCCCGTTTGCTTTTGCGCGTAACTCATCATAGCTATACGGATTTCCTCCCCAGCACGATGTGGTAACAGGCGTTACTCTGTCATCAGACCCGTTTCCCAAAACAAGCGCTGCATTTATTATATCAGCCATTTCTCCTGATGAAAGCCATGGGTTTGATCTGCCGCATTTATCAGATGATGGACTATAGCCTTTTGTATACCATGCTTTATATAGCCAGGGTGATCCGCCCAGCTTATCGTAGGATTTATCTATAAAATTTCCACCTCCTGAGCCGTCTGTTGTATCCCAGCCAATAGGAGATGCATATCCTCCGTGAGTCGAGGCGTAATAAGTCACAACGTCTTCTAAAACTTGTCCCCGTGTAGAAATCACCGCATCTTTCCAGGCCTGAGGAGGATTATCGGCTTTTGAGCTATTGAACACCTGGCACGCTTCTGTTGTGCATATTGATTGACCGTTTTGTTTGTATCTGTATGCGTAAGTTCGTGCTGCGATAGCTTGAGCTTTTAACGCTTCCTGATTCCATGTTGAGGGCATTTCTGCAATTCCATAAAGATATCTTTCCTCAAAATTCATTGCGTCAAAACCCGAAACATTAATGTCTCCACCAGTGTCTTTTGAAACAGGTTCTTTTCCATAATATGCTTTTAATATACTTATATAGTTTTGTCCGGATTCCGCGCGTCCTCTCGCGCCATATTGACTCATGCCTTTTCTATGTGTGTGAGCGCCGAAAGAAAAAACAGCAAAAGATCCCCCTGGAGCTGCCTCTCTAAATCCTTTTATTGATGCATTGTAGTCGTCTGCTAATTCACTATCTCCGATGCTTGCGATAAACGTACCGCT
The DNA here is from genome assembly GCA_001782075.1 of Candidatus Levybacteria bacterium RIFCSPHIGHO2_01_FULL_38_26. GTDB lineage: Bacteria > Patescibacteriota > Microgenomatia > Levybacterales > UBA12049 > 2-01-FULL-38-26. Next base: position 15,982 of record MFNO01000033.1, on the reverse strand, counting down.
TCTGGCTGTTAATATGTCTTGCTGCCTGGCTGATAGCTGGGCAATTTGACCGGATAGGGCCCCTTGATATGCTTTCGCCCCGCTGATAATTTTATCCAGCTCGGCGGATTTATTGTCCAGGTCAGCTTTAACAATAGCAAGCCTTGCTTGTTCGTCTTTGAGATCTCTTTCTTTAGTTTTGAGGTCTTGAATGGATAGGACAATATTGGTGATTGTTACTTTGTCCTGATCGACAATTTCTTCTTGGTAGGTTAGGTTCTGCATTACATGTGAATACGAATCTGAAGCTAGAAATATTAAAAGCGGAGAGTCATAAAAGCTTTTGATATAGAAATCCCTGACTGTGCTATTAAGAATTGCTTCTTTTTCGGCGAGGTTTTTATACCCATCTTCTATGTTTTTTTTCTTGACAGCCAAATCTTCTTCTATTGCAGTTACCCTGTCTTTTATGCCTTTTATTTGAGTTTGCATACTGTTGAGCTGTGATTCTAAGGGTTTGGTTGCGTTAACTGATGACTCATATGCTTTTTGAATATCGGAAAGACATTTTTCTATTTGTCCTAAATTGAGAGATGGGAGGTTAGAGCAATTCTCGCTTTGAGCACTAGAAGTTATGGTAAAAACAGTACTAAGGGTTGCTAATATAAATAAAAAAAGAGTTGTTAGAAGTTTCTTCATGACAGTATTTCTATTATAGCAAATTATATTTCTCTATTGATAACACTATGAAAATATGTTATCGTGGTGGCAAATAGAACATGGAAGATGCAACTTTTCACTCTCCCAACATGGGACAAGGTCAAAAACGGTCTAAATTTTTAATTTTTTTCATTGCGAGCCTCCTTCTTATAGTTGGTGGGTTTGGAGCGTGGCAGTTTTTTGGCACAAGTAATCAGCAAGAGGAAGTTGAGGATTCCACGCCAACCCCAACTGAATTTGAGTTTCCAACAGATACGCCAACACCTGAGGCTTCTCCAACACCAGAGATGACCAGTACGCCTGTTCCGACCTCAACTCCAACGCCAAGACCAACGACAAATCCTGTGGATAAAACAACGGGTCTTGATAGAAGCGATCTCACGGTTGAAGTTCAAAACGGCAGCGGAGTAGCAGGAGCGGCGGCTGAAGCATCTGATATTCTAAAGACTCTTGGTTATAATGTCACTGCGGTCGGAAACGCAGATAATTATGACTATACAAATGTTGTTATTCAGGTGAAAAGCAGCGAGAGCAATTTTCTTGAACTTCTTAAAAAAGATTTGGGATCAGATTACACCATTGGTACAACTTCTGCAAATCTTTCTGCGTCAGCTTCAACGGATGCGCTTGTAATTATAGGTAAATAGAAGATGGAAATAATTCCTGGAATTTTAGAGAAAGAATGGGTAGAGATTGAAAGAAAAATCAGTCTTGCGAAGCCATTTGCCAAGACTATTCACATAGATTTTATTGACGGAAAGTTTGCTCAAAACACCACATTTCTGGATCCAAAACCATTTATCAAATACTCTCGGGAAATTTTTTTAGAAGCTCATCTTATGGTTGAAGAACCAACAAGCTATTTAAAACTTCTTGCGGACGCCGGATTCAAAAGATTTATGGGTCATATTGAGAAAATGTCTGATCAGATAGAATTTGTTGCTCAGGGGCAATTGTTGGGAGAGGTTGGCTTGGCAGTTGATGGACCGACTTCTCTGGAAGCAGTAAAAGTGCCGCTTGATGATTTGGATTGCCTTTTGATTATGACCATAAAAGCCGGAGAATCTGGACAAGAATTTATGCCGGAATATCTGAAAAAAGTTGAGTCCCTTCGGCAGGTTAAGGGCGACATTGTTATTGAGGTTGACGGCGGAATCAATGATAAAACTATTGCTCAAGCACATAAAGCAGGCGCCAGCCGGTATGTCGCAAACAGTTTTATCTTCAATTCACAAAATCCTCAAGCAACGTACGAGCTCCTAGAAAAACAATTGCAATTTTGATTTAACTTATATATTCCTTCGGCGGTCGGTTGGGGATGCGGAAGGAATAGAAATGCAGATGGCTGAATTTTCTGTTCCTATTAGGAAATATTCAATTCTTCCTAAGCAAAGTTTTTCTATAACATTTGAGGGCTTGGTTGGCTTCTGGTCTTCTTTATCGATCAAGAGATTGCTCATGATTTTATTCCAAATAGGCGCCGCTCCTGATATGCCAGATGCCAGATGGGGGCTCATTGGACTGTTGTCATTGTTTCCTACCCATACGGCTGTCAGATAATTTTTTGTGTAGCCAATAGTCCAGTTATCTCTTTTGTTATCGGATGTTCCTGTTTTTACAGAAACAGTATAATTTGGAATTACAAGAGGCGAGTTGAATCCGAAAGCCATAGCTCTGCTTGGGTTGTCAGACAAAATATCGGATATAATAAAAGCAATTCCTGGATCAAGCACGCTTTTTCTTTGTATATCTTTTTTTTCTTCAAGAACATTTCCAAGCGAATCTTCGACTTTAATAATTGGATTAAGATCGACTCTTTCTCCGTTGTTGGCAAATACACCATAGACAGTTGCCAAATCAGTCATTTTTACCTCGGCTGCCCCAAGGGTGATTGAGAGCCCGTATTCATCTGGATTGTTCCACGTTGTAATCCCCATTTTTTTGCCCAAATCAACAAAATTTGGTATGCCTACCTTTGCAAGGACTTTGACTGCGGGAACATTAATGGAGTTCCCAAAAGCATTTCTAAGTGTTAAGATTCCATGGAATTTAGCGTCATAATTTACAGGTGAATACGGCTTGGATCCGGGAATGTTGTATGTAATTGGGGAGTCATCAATTGTGGTTGCTGCTGTAAATCCTGACGCAAGAGCCGCGCTGTAGGTTACTATTTTTATACTCGATCCCGGTTGACGAGCAGAAGTTGTTACGTTAAAGCTTCCAAACTTTGGATCGGTATAATCGATGCTTCCTACCATTGCTAATATGTCTCCATTCCCAGGATTGGTAACAAGTACTGCTCCATTCGTTAGATTAAGGTACAAATTTTTTAGCACCTCTTCCTTAACTATTTCTGATGCCATGTTCTGAAGGCTTAAGTCAAGGCTAGTTGTTACTTTGAGTCCTTTCTTCTCAACAAGAGAAAGACCGTATTTTTTAACCAAGAGATCTTTTACATGCATAACAAAATGAGGTGCTTTTATAGAATTTGTAGGAGTTTGAAACGTTAATTTTTCTTTCTCGGCAGTCCTTCTCTCCTGCGAAGTTATGTAGTTTAGTTCCTCCATTCTCCTGAGCACTTCTAGTTGTCTCTTTTTCCAAGCATTTGGGGTTTCTCCATAAGGAGAATATATGGAAGGCGCTCTTGGCAGCCCTGCTAAGAAGGCATTTTCTCCAAGCGTTAGATCTTTTAAATTTTTTCCAAAATAGATATTGGCTGCCGAATCAATTCCCCAGGCAGTACCCCCGTAGGGGACTTGATTTAGATACATTTCCAGGATTTGACCTTTTGTATATATGCGCTGCGCCCATAACGCAAGAATAATTTCCTTAATTTTGCGTCTGATTGTTACCTCTGGGGATAAAAGAGTTGATTTGATCAGCTGTTGAGTAATAGTGGATCCGCCCTGCAGTGGCTGTCCAGATAAATTAGCAATTATAGCTCTTGCGATTGCAGAAACATCAAATCCGGAATTGTTATAAAAATTTTTATCTTCAATTGCGATTGTAGCGTTTTGAAGTTGTTTTGGAATGGAGGACAGAGGTACAAGAGTTCTGTTTTGGCTTGCATATATTTGATAAAGCAGCACTCCGTTTCTGTCATATATTTTTGTGGTAAGAGGAGCTTGCTGGACACTTAATGTTTTGGGGTTTGGGAGCTCATCAATAAAGATGATGAAGAGTAGCGGAATGAAGATAAAAATAAGAGAAAATAAGAGTCCAGCCGTGAAGTATTTAAGCTTGTAAGTTATAGGCAGTGGAAAAATTTTGATTGGTTTTACAACTTTTTGTCGTCTTCTCTTGCGCTTTTTTTTTAAAAAAATAATTTTTAGTCTTTTTTTGAGGAAGGTTAAAAGTTTTAAAAATAAGGCAAAAGTCCTTACTGCAATATCTCCTATGTTGATTATAAGTCTTATGATAAAGACCAAAACATCGATTAATACTTGCATATATTTTTGGGAGAAAATTTTTGTGTACGAATTATACTATGGGTGTATGTTTTTGGAAAGGGGAGAAATGCTCCTTAGGGATTTTGATTAGAATTAGTGTTTTCGGTTGAGCCGGGATGAGGACATGATACGCAATACCTGTCGCCTGTTGGATCGGTTAGAATTAGAACTTCTTTTTCTTCGATATTATCTGTCTGTCCATCTTTTGCCAAATCTTGGGTAGTTTTATCGATAAATGCTTTTTGTTTTACCTCTTCAAACTTTGTTGGCTCAGTGCCTTTGATGAAATACTCAAATCTGGTTTCGCAGCCGTCAGGAGGAGGCAGGAGTCCCGATAGAGAGCAAACTCTTTTTTGAATAATGCTACTCGGCCTTTGCATAGGCTCAGGCACTTTATCTTCTAAAACATGGGACATAATAACGTTCCAAATGGGAGCGGCGCCGGTAACGCCTGAGGAAAGCCGACTCATAGGTTGATTGTCATTGTTGCCAACCCACACGGAGGCCAAAAAGGAAGGGGTGTATCCGATAGTCCAATTATCCCTAAGATCGTCTGTGGTTCCGGTTTTCACAGATACTGTTTGATCCGCAATCCTAAGCGCAGAATTTGAGCCGAAAGCACCAAGCCTGGCGTTGTTGTCCGCAAGGATATCTGAGATGATAAACGCCACTCCTTCTGGTAAAACTTTTTTGCCAAAAATCGGACTAGGTGGAGGGTTATACTGCTCAAGTATTTTACCATTTCTGTCTACGACTTTAAGAATTGTATGTAAGGGAATTCTGTATCCTCCATTCGCAAACACTGCGTAAGCCTCTACCATTTGAAGCATTGTCACTTCTCCTCCTCCTAAGGTCAGCGACAATCCGTATCTATCAGGATCCGTAAAGGTAGTTATGCCCATTGAGGAGGATGTCGCTATCATCTCCTCAACGCCATTGAGTTTTAGCATTTTAACCGCTGGGATATTTATAGAGTTTCCCAAAGCAAACCGCATCTGAACAGCTCCATGCCATTTGCCGTCGTAATTTACAGGGCAGTAGTCTTTTTGTCCGGGGGTTTTGAAGCATATTTGTTTATCAGCAAAAGGAGTTGCGGCTGTATATCCATTCATTAATCCCACGGCGTAGTTTATGGGTTTTATTGATGATCCCGGTTGTCGAAGAGCGAGAGTTACATTTACGTTTCCGTCTGCTTCAGTGTCAAAATAATCTTTGCTTCCAACCATTGCCAATATTTCTCCGGTATTGGGTTTGGTTAAAAGCGCGGCCGCGTTGCCGACATTAAATCTTTCAAGCTTAGCTACTTCTGAGGCAACAGCTTGTTGTACAAAGTCCTGAAGATCAATATCCAGGGAGGTTATTACCTTAAGCCCTTCTTGTTCGACTGTCCTTTCTCCATATTTTTTAATCAGCAAGTCTTTGATATAGAGAGAAAAATGCGGAGCTCGTATGCCCTCAACTTTTTTGAATTCAATTGGTTCTTTTAGCGCGGTATCATATTCTTTTTGACTTATATACTTAAGTTTGAGCATGGCAGATAGGACTTCTTTTTGTCTTCTTATGGCCAGTTCCGGATGGGTGCCAAATGGAGAGTATGTAGTTGGAGATTCAGGAAGTCCAGCAAGAAGAGCGCTTTGTGCAAGGGACAAATCTTTTGCTGATTTACCAAAATATGTCCTGGAGGCAGCTTCAATACCCCAAGCAGTCCCCCCGTATGGGACTTGATTTAGATACATTTCCAATATTTTATCTTTTGAATATAGGGCTTCGGTTGCAAATGATAGAATAACTTCTTTGATTTTGCGAAGTATGGTCCGTTCGGGAGTAAGCAAGCTGTTTTTGACCAATTGCTGGGTAATTGTTGACCCTCCTTGAAGCTCGTTTCGAAAAGCAATAGATATTATTGATCGAACTATCGCTCTAATGTCTATTGCGCCGTGTTTGTAAAAATCTTTATCCTCAATCGCGATTGTTGCCTCTTTTACGTTTTCTGGGATTGATGAGAGCGGGATGAATGCCTGATTTTTGTCTGCGTAAACAGAATATAGAAGATTTTCATTTCTATCGAAGATTTGCGTGGAGAAAGAAGCATTTTGGTAAGTCAGCCTCGTTGGGGAAGGAAGGTCTTTTAGAATAAAAAAATATATGGCTAAAAGAGAAACAATGGCAATTGTTAAAAGAATAAAAATGCGAGTCTTGTTTTTAGCGATTTTTTTAAGAAATCTGGGCTTGCGTTTTGGCGTCTTCCTCTTCATAAGAGCATATGATAACATTATACCCTATATTTAGACAATAAAAAAAATCATATGACTGAGCTTAATTGGATAGATTTTGTTATCTTAATAGTTCTTCTATTCTATTCTATCGAGGGGTTTGTTGGCGGATTTATTACAAGTATTTTAGATCTTGTAAGTTTTGTAGTATCGTTTGTCACTGGACTGAAGTACTACGGAGTGATAGGGGCTATTTTGGTAGATAATTTTTCCATTCCCCAGGGTTTTTCCAACGCCATTGGTTTTTTTACCATAGCATTTCTTCTTGAGATGGTTATTAAATTAATTTTGGGCAGGATTGCAAACGCGCGTATTTTATCATCCACTATTTATTCGAAGGTGCCGGGATTTAGATTTGCAAATAGGTTCTTGGGCATAATTCCTGGTCTTTTATCCGGTTTTATCCTAGTTGCTTTCTTACTCACTCTTGTTGTTGCTTTGCCGTTGTCGGGATTTATAAAACAGTCCATCGCGTCATCAAAAATAGGCAACCAGTTAGTTAGGAGCACTCAAGGATTCGAGAAAGATCTCAATGGAATCTTTGGCGAGGCTGTTAATGAAACACTTAACTTTTTAACCGTTGCTCCCCAAAGTACCGAACGAATTGATCTTAACTTTCAAGTGACTGACTTTAGCGTGGATAGAGAGTCAGAACAATCAATGCTTCTTTTGGTAAATCAAGAAAGAGGAAAACATGGAGTTTCAGCAGTTATCTTTGATGAACCGTTAGCAGAGGTAGGAAGACGGCATTGTGAGGATATGTTTAGACGCGGATATTTTTCCCATGATACTCCAGAAGGACTTTCTCCGTTTGACAGGATGGACAACGCGGATATTTCCTATAATTATGCTGGAGAGAATTTAGCCTTGGCGCCTGACGTGCGCCTTGCGATGCAGGGTCTTATGAATAGCCCTGGACACAGAGAAAATATTTTATCTCCTAATTTTGGAAAGCTTGGGGTTGGAGTAATTGATGGAGGAATTTACGGAAAGATGTTTTGCCAAGAGTTTACAGACTAGTGGTATTTTTTTGTATAATTGATTTATGAAGCTTTGTCTTTTAAAAAATGCTAATGTTTCTGGGAAGACAGTCTTTTTAAGAGCGGATTTAGACGTACCTCTTTCACAACAAAAAACAAATAATAGACAACAGACAAAAATTATTGACGACAGTAGGCTTTTGGCGTGGATGCCGACCCTTGAATATTTACTTAAAAACGGGGCGAAGGTAATTATAGCAGGTCATTTAGGAAGGCCCAAGGGCGTTGACAAGAGCTTGAGCCTAAATCCTGTTGCCAAATGGATTTCTAATAAATTAAAAATTGAAAATTTAAAATTAAAAAAAATTAATTTGGGAGAGTTTGACGGATGGGAGGTACTGCCTAGCCTCTTTTTACTAGAGAATTTAAGGTTTTATGAAGGTGAAGAGAAGAACGATGAAGAGTTTGCGAAAAAGCTGGCAGGCCTTGCAGATGTATATGTGAATGACGCATTTGCCGCAAGCCATAGAAAGCACGCGTCAATAGTTGGCGTGCCAAAACACCTTCCTCATTTTGCCGGATTTCGTTTGGAAAAAGAAATCGAAGTTTTGTCCAAAGTGCTAAAAGATCCTGAGAGGCCTTTGGTAGTACTTATTGGCGGAGCAAAGCTCGAGACAAAATTACCTTTGGTTGAGAAGATGCATCATTTTGCAGATTACGTTTTGGTTGGAGGAAAAATTGCAAAAGAAACAGAATCTTTAATAAAAGTCCAGCATGAAAAATTGAATAGTGCAAAATCAATGTTGTTTGTTGGCGAGCTAAACAAAAACGAAACAGATATTACTGATGAAAGTACAGAAAATTTCATTCAAGTTATTAATTTAGCAAAAACAATTATATGGAACGGGCCTGTAGGATATGTAGAAAATAAAAAAGAGGACTCCGCAAGAGCATCTAGAAAACTAGCCTATGCTATAGCAAAAAGTAAGGAGTTTAGCATTGTAGGCGGAGGAGATACTCTTGGGTTCTTAAGGAATATTGGTCTTTCCGAAGAATTTTCTTTCTTGTCAACTGGAGGTGGTGCAATGCTTGAATTTTTGAGTGACAACAAGCTTCCAGGGATCGAAATCCTGTATTAAACTTACCTCTTGCGCTTGAAATTTCTTAGTGTCAGAATAAAAGAGTGAACCTGCCCAAGCTTAACCTAGGGTTACTACTTTTAGCTTCATTTGTTGCAACTGTAATTTCCGCAACCTACTTGATTATTGCTAGTTTTTTATGGATTAGCTCATTTGCTACTCCCCAAGCGGGTCAGCTAATGTTTTTTGGCATTGTTATTTTTACTATTTTCTTTGGACTTACTATAGCATCGACTTTTTTGATTTGCATTTTGAGAAACAATCCTGACATAAAAAAAATAAACAACATGAAAAAAAGTGAGCAGGAGGAGGCAAAAACAGACTTTGTATACATGACGGCGCACGAACTGCGAGTTCCTTTAACCTCAATCAGGGATTATCTATCGGTTTTCATAAACGAGAGCAAGGGGAAGCTCGATAATACACAGAATTTGTTTTTACGCCGTATTGATATTGCCGTACAGCAACTCGTGGGTTTAACTGAAAATCTTCTGAATGTGTCTCGTATCGAGAGGGGGGCGCTTGCTATTTCGACGCAGGCACTGGATTGGGGCGAGAGCGTTGAGGAGGCGGTTGAAGAGTTTTTAGAAGTGGCAAAGGATAAAAAAATTAATCTGACTTTCACAAAACCTCAAAAACGTTTTTTTGTAAAGGCGGATAAATTAAGAACAAATGAGGTGCTTTTAAATCTTTTATCAAACGCAATCGCTTATACAGACAAGTCTGGTAAAGTTTCGGTCTCCATTGAACAAAAAGGACAAGAGGTAATTACAAGTGTAAATGACACTGGAATAGGTATTCCTAAGTCTTCTTTGCCGCATTTATTTACAAAATTTTTCAGAGTTTCTAGCAAGACATCGAAGGAGTCCAGGGGCACCGGTTTGGGTTTGTATATCTCAAAAGAAATTGTTCAGAGACACGGAGGACGTATATGGGTAGAATCAGAGGTTGGCAAAGGTTCGACATTTAGCTTTTCTCTTCCAGCGGCAATATCCTCTTGATTGAGTTGTTTTTAAAGTATATACTTTGATTTATATGATTCGCGTTGCTATTAATGGTTATGGAAGAATTGGAAGAGTTGCTCATAGAGTGATTCTTCAGGAACATTCGGATGAGATTGACGTGGTTGCTATAAATGCCGGTTCATCGACTGATATCAAGGGATGGATGTATCTTTTGAAGTACGACACTACATACGGTATCCTGAATTCAAAATTCAAAATTCAAAATTCAAAATTAGAAGACGAAGAAAAGATAGGGATACTCAAAGACTGCATTGGCCATTTAATTATTAATGACAAAAAAATTCCTGTTTTCTCCCAAAAAGACCCCAGTTTTCTTCCTTGGAAAGATTTAAATGTAGATGTTGTTATTGAATCAACAGGGCATTTCACAACAGAGGAGAAACTCAAGGCTCATCTTTCTGCTGGCGCAAAAAAAGTAGTTTTATCGGCCCCTATAAAAGAAGGCGATCCTTCGACAAGCTCAGGACAAGGTGTCCCGACTTATGTTTTATCCGTAAACGAAAAGGACTACAAAGGCGAAAATCTTATCAATAATGCCTCGTGTACCACAAATTGTATTGCGCCCGTTGCTAAAATCATAGAGGAAAATTTTGGTATTGAAAAAGCTATGATGACCACAGTTCATGGATACACATCTGATCAAAGACTTCAGGACGGAGGACACAAAGATTATAGAAGGGCCAGGGCGGCTTCGGAGAATATAATCCCAACATCAACAGGCGCAACTATTGCGGCTGCAAAAGCGTTGCCTTCTTTATCAAATAAATTTTCAGGGCTTGCTCTGAGAGTGCCAGTACCGGTTGGGTCTTTATCTGATTTTACTTTTCTTTTGAAAAAAGAGGCAACAAAAGAGATGATCAATAGTGTATTTAAAAAAGCAGCAGAAAGCGAATTTTATAAAGGCATACTGACAGTTACAGAAGACCCGATTGTTTCAAGCGACATAGTTGGCAGTTCCTACTCCTCAATTGTTGACCTTTCTCTTACCCAAGTTGTGGGAGGAAATATGGCAAAAGTTATAGCCTGGTATGACAATGAATATGGATATGCCAACCGATTAGTTGAGGAGGTGATAATGGTTGGCTCCCGTTGATTTCCCAAGTATCCGCAATATCACAGTCTCCGGTCGCATTGGTTCAGGTACTACAACTTTGGCCTCAGGTTTGGCAGAAAAATTAGACTGGGAACTCCTAGAAGGTGGAATTCTGTTTGAGAAAATCCATAACGAATTAAAAATAAGCGAAGTTCAGGTGGGCGCACGGCCTGATCATTTTGATCTTGAGTATGAAGAAAAAATAAAAAAGCTTCTTCTAGAAGAGAGTAATCAAGTTGTCCAGAGTCATTTGGCAGGATTTGATGCGCAGGGAATAGAAGGAGTGTTTAAGATTCTGGTTATTTGCGAGGATGAAGAGGGTAATGACAAAATGGAAATAAGAATTGATCGCTTGGTTAATAGAAAAAAAATATCGGTAGATGAAGCAAAAGAGGAATTGATGGCAAGAGAACAAGGGCATTTGGAAAAATGGAGCAGGCTTTATGCAGGCGGCGATCCCAACTGGGTTTACTGGGATAAAAAGTATTATGATTTGGTAATTAATACCTACGCACAGAACAAAGAAGAAACACTACGCATAGCTCTTGAGAAGATTGGATACAAAGGACATTAAAACATGCTTAAATGTCAAATCAAAAGAAGGGTTTATTATTTGCCTTATGTAGCGCGGCACTATATGGATTAATTCCCATTTTAGGAAAAAAATTTGTCACAGATTTTCCTCCTCTTTTTGCAGCTTTTACAGTAGTGCTACTTGCAGGTGTTTTTATTGGAATCGTAGCTTTTTGGAGAAAAGAAATTTTTAAAAACCTTACCCTAAAGAATATTTTTTGGGTTGCAGTCCTTGGTTTTTTTGCTGCCATAGGATCTATATTTGCTTTTTTGGGTCTTTCAGTTGGCAGGGCAAGTGAAGCCGGATTTATTTTTCAGCTCGAGACTTTTTTTGCCGCGATTCTTGCATTTCTTTTGTTAAAAGAAAAACTTTCTCAAACTCAGGTCGGAGGTCTTGTCTTTATGTTTGTTGGAGCATATGTACTTAGCACATCAGTTTCATTTTCTTTTGAGGTAGGAAATTTGTTTTTTCTTGGCAGTGCTTTTGTGTGGGGAATTAATGACATAATTGTTAAAAGTAGAATAAGGCATTCTTCTTCTTTCTTTCTTGCTTTTGGAAGAAATTTTTTTAGCTTGTTTATCTTACTTCCATTAGCATTGCAATACTTTCCTGAAAGTCTACAAAAGACTACAGGGCAAGATATGTTTTTATTTTTGCTGTATGGACTTATCGTTGCCGGAACGATTGTATGTTTGTATCTTGCAATTTCCTATTTGAAAACAGCAGAGGCAACGTCATATCAGCTGACCTCGCCAATATTAACGGCAGTGATTGCATTTTTTATTTTCGGCGAATATCTTAGCGGTATTGAATTTATCGGAGCTATGCTTATTCTTGGCGGACTTTTCCTAATGGGAAAACGCTTGTAGTAGAAAGCCTGAATAAGCTTTGCTTAACAAGCAGTGAAAAGTTGACATTTATGATCAAGAATGATATATAGAGCCTGTCTATTTTAGAAGGGTATTTATATGACGAGTCTGGAAGAAGAGCCACAAGGTGCAGATCAGAACGAGATCGCTTTTAACGCACGAGAGGAGCTACGCAAGATGTCAACGATAGCTACAGTGCAAGAAATTGATTTTTCTACAAATCAACTAAGTCATTACTTACGTTTATTACAGGATCCGATAAATTCTTTACATTTTAACCCAGTGCCTAAAGATGTAGGAGAATTGATGGACGAATTTAAAATACCTGCTTTGCACGGTATAGTAGGTAAAAACTTACTTGGAGATACTGTTGGTTATAGCAAGCTGAGAGATTCAGATCCTGGACGACATGACACGTGGATAGAGGGATTAGTAATAGAAAAAGATCTGCAGAATAAAGGCGATGGTGGTCATCATGTAGGTAGTCAGTTCCTCAAAGAGATTATTGGATATGGCATTCTCAACACCGACTTATGATGGCCGTCAAAGGACAAAACTTGATGCAGGAGTAATCAAGGATATTCCTTATTGGCAAAGAGCAAGTGGAGTTTTTAGACGATGTGGATTTAAGTTTATAGGCACCTTAGAGGATCAAGTAGATTTGCTTGGAGGAGTGAAGGACGTAGAATTATTTGAACTTAAACGAAGCGCATGGGAAGAGATATCCTCCGTTTTGAATAGACCATCTCTAATTTCCTAATAAAGATAAATATTGCAAAACAGTTAAACCTCTCTTTCCGTACAAGGCTCACTTTCCTTGTATTTCGAGAGTGCATATGATATATTTATATACTATTCAGCGATGAAGGAGGATTATTCTTATGGGACGACCAGAATTACTGGGTTCATCAGGATTAGAATCAAATGATAGAGAAGTAGATAAACGTTACACGCTGCTTCCTTTGCGCAAATTAGATTTAGCAAGAGACAGTCGGGAACTATATCAAGATTTGAGCGCATATTATAATTTACTTACCAACCCTAAAAATAGGATACATTATGCTAATCCACCAATTGATGCGTCAGATTTAAAACAAAGACTATTGCATGACCGGACGCATACTTATCTTTCTGAAAATAAACTAGGATCTACTGTTGCTGGTGGAGGAATAAATGACGCTGCGGAAAACGAACATGACCATTTTTTGGTCAAAGTAGTAATAGATCCTGAGCTACAAGGACACGGTATGGGGAGGCGGTTTATAGCCGGCCTTGTCGATAAGGCATTTCACGAGAGGACTGACGATGGAAGAATCCGTACGAAATTGGACGCTGCAATTATACGAGATGTACCGGAATGGGATAGAATGCCAAGGGCTCTTAGAAGTTTAGGATTTAAGTTTGTGCATTATTTACCAAATCAGATTACAATAGTAGATCAAGAGTCTGGAGTAGAAAAAACTCAGCCTACAGAACGATGGGAGATTCTTCGGGAAGATTGGATGAGAATGAGGAGAAGAATAGATATAAGAGATATACTTTCACAATTACAGCAATAACTACAAGAGTAATTCCTGCTTGATATTTTTTCCTCTTGATGCTAAAGTATGGGTACTTTAAATGAAAAAGAATTCCAAAAAAATTGATTATCTTGATTTTTTTAAGACTGTAGGAAAGTCGAAAAACTTGCTTAGAAGCGGTTGGAAAAGAGAGAAGATTAAAGACCCAGAAAGCATAGCGGAACATTCTTTCAGAGTTGGAGTGTTGGCAATGGTGCTTTCGGAAAAGGTTGGGGTAGGACTTGACAAAGATAAGCTTATAAAAATGTCTCTTCTTCACGATCTTGGAGAGCTTGTTACAGGCGATGTTGTTGCCGAAAGAGCGGGCTTGGTAGATATTAAAAAACGAGATGCTAAGGAGAGGAGAGAGAAAGAAGGGATCAGAGAGATTTTTGATAAAATTGGAGGAGGAGACGAATATGCTGGGATTTTTGAAGAAATGATTCAAAGAGTTACTCCGGAGTCAAAAGTTTTTTGGCAATTTGACAAACTTGAGATGGCGTTGCAGGCATATGAGTACGAAAAAACGCAAGGTAAAAATTTGGAAGAATTTTTTACTTCAGCAAGCCTGCATATAAAAGAGCCGTTTCTGAAAGAAATATTTGGGGATGTTTTGAATCAAAGACGCAAAAAAAGAAAGAATTAATTATGAAAGTATCTGATGTAATGTCCAAACACGTCGAGTATGTTTCTGTTGATGCGAAGATTGAGGAAATAGCTCGTCTTATCTTTGGACGCGGCATAAACGGACTTCCGGTTTGCGAAGGAAAAAAAGTAATAGGTTTTATTACAGAACGTGATATTTTATCCAAGTTTTACCCATCAGTGCAAGAATACATAGAAGACCCATTCGGTGAAGGTGACTTTGAGAGCATGGAAAAGAAAGTCCCCCAGATTCTTGCATTAACTGCCGAAGATATAATGAGTGGCGACCCAACAATTGTCACTGCCGATACCCCTCTTCTTAGAGCACAGTCTTTGATGTTTGTCAACAAAGTAGGCCGTCTGCCTGTTGTTGATAAGAATGATAATCTGGTTGGCATGATTTCTAAAGGCGATATTTTCAGAGCAGTCGTTGGAGGCAAATTACGATTTGTAGAGGATGAGGAATATCACGATTGGCTATCAAGACACTATGATATGGTTGTTTCATGGGGAAAAAGACTAGGTAACGAGATTCCTGATTTGGTCAAATTATTCAGAGAAAAAAAAGTCAAAAAAATTTTAGATGTTGGCTGCGGAACTGGAGGACACGATATTGCTCTTGCAAAAGAGGGTTTTGAGGTGGTTGGGCTTGAAAGAAGCAGTCTTATGTTTGAGGCATCAAAAGCAAAATGGAAGGATTTAGATAGTAGTACAAAAAGAAGGCTCACTTTTTTAAAAGGAGATTATGTTGATATTCTAAAAAAGAAAAAAAGAGAGTTTGGTGCGGCAATTTTTATGGGTAATGCCTTACCTCATAATTCGCAAAATTACAAAAGTATACTTAAGGCCGTGGCAGATAGTTTATTGGCAAAAAACTCAGTAATTCTTCTTCAAATTATAAACGCAGAGAAAATTTTTAATAAGAACAAGAGGCTTGAAGATTTTAATATTGCTAAGGTGAAAGGTAGTCAAGAAGAGGAATATTCTTTTATAGAGTTTTATGATCCACCAAAAAAACCAGGCGACAGCATAATGCTTAACATGGGAATTTTTTATTTTGATGGGAAAAGATGGCATCCAAAGTCAATTAATAGTACCCCAATAGCTTATATGAATCAGCAGAAGATAAAAAGACTTTTACGTGATGCTGGTTTTTCAGAAATTTATTTACACGGAGGCATGTTGTTAGGTAGGCTGTTTGGAGAGTCATTTGATCCTCTTGAAAGTGATTATTTAAATGTGGTGGCAAAAAGATAGATGTGGCCCTCCTTCGTCCCACTTCGCTAAAGCTGTGGAGGGACTACGAAAGGGTCAGGTATGAAAAAGATTATTTTTTTATTTTCTTTTTTAACACTCATAACTTTAAATACGGTGTCTTCTTTTGCCCAGGAAACTTTACCTCTCAACCAAGCAACTGTTTCTGCAGACTCCAATACATCCAAAAGCGTTGAATACGAACTTCCGTATCCTGGAATTTTACCCGATCATCCACTGTACTTTCTAAAGATGACACGCGATTGGATTGTCCGGCTTCTTATCTCAGATCTTTTAAAGAAGGCAGAATTTGATTTATTGCAAGCAGACAAAAGATTAAATAGCGGACTTTATCTATTGCATAACGATAAGGACAAAAACGCAGAACTGGCGCAGTCTACGATATCAAAAGGCGAGGATTAT
>MFNO01000032.1 GCA_001782075.1 Candidatus Levybacteria bacterium RIFCSPHIGHO2_01_FULL_38_26 | reverse complement strand
ACATATTCCAAAAATCCTTCAACATTACGCTCGACAAACCCTGGGGAATCATCAACCAAATTGCAATTTTGGCGTTAATCGTGATTCTGGCAAAGTTATTTTAATCTTGTCATGCTGAATTCATTTCAGCATCTAGCATTTAATTACTCGACGCGATCGCGTGTACTTGTTAAATATCCTAGGGTGCAAAGCTAAATTCACCCCTAGGGTGTACAAGAAGTTGACAAACAGTTCTTACGGTGGAATACTCAAATTATGAATCTTCCAAAAGAAATATCTACAATTACTCCCCTCTCAAGATATCTAAGTTTATTTGTAATAATTGCGCTCCCATTTATTGGATTTTATGTTGGCTTCAGGTATGCAGAGCGCTTTGCCGAATACATCCAAAGCCGTGCGTCTGTGGATCAATATCTTTTAAAAACCCAACCCGCCGCCACCCAAAGCGCATCAACCGAAAACCCAGATTCAATCGGGGAAGGATGGAAAGTGTATTCTTTACAATCAGATTTTGAGATTAAGTATCCACAATCCTGGAATTTTTATAAGTTTCAAGAAAATGATATTGCATTTGGGCCAAAAGAATTAATACAAGCAAACCGCGAACGGTTAGAAAATCCTAATACAGGAGCTATGATTGGGGGTAAAGCTTGGCCAGTGGAAATAGAACCATTAAATGATACTCTGTATTTCTATGGTGGTAACAGCGAACCTTTTATCTCAGATGATCAAAGAAAAGTTAGTTCTGAAGAAGTAATTATAGACGGAATACATGCTGTAAGGTATACAATCGTTTTTAATTATGAAGCTCCATACATTAGCAAGGGAGACACTATTGAGGTAGTAATTATAGAAAAAGGAGCTAAAACTTACTCAATAACATTATCTGATCAAAGATACAGAGATATTTATGATCAAATCCTCTCCACCTTCCAACTCACTAATCCATAGTGTCACCAATGACTAAATACTGGCAACAAAAGTGAAATTGTCTTATGCCCCTTCGCCCAGCTTCATGGGCTACGGAGGCATATACCAAATTTTGTAAATTTAAGATAGTGGTATACAATATTTCTAATGAGTAAATCCTCTATACTCCTTGGCAGTCTGGCGACAATCGTTATAATTGAGCTATCTTTATTTTTGTATCTAAACACCGAGGAGTTAAAACGCTACAAAAAAGAGTCAAGCCTTAAAAACCAATTCAAAACTACAGAAAATATCGGTCGAATGATTGTCACGGCAAAAACGAATGATTCAAGAAATATTCAGGTTGGAGAAATAATTAACGAATATTCCAAAAAAATAGATGGAGACCTCAGCATATACTACAAAGATCTTACAACAGACGAATCTATCATATTGGAGGGAGACAAAAAATATTATATGGCAAGTCTCTACAAAATAATCCTGACTCTTTTTCTTCTTGATGAGGTTGAAAAAGGCAATATTACCCTTGACGCGCAGGTTGGCACCAGCAGTGCCAAGCTTGAGTTTGCTTTGGAAAAAATCATAACAGAAAGCAACAATGAATACGCGGAAATTCTAGCTGATGAATACGGATGGAAAGCCATAGAAAGAGCAATGAAGGAAAAACTTGGCATTGAATTTAGTTTTGGCGAAGACCTTGAAACTTCAGTAAAAAATATTGGGACTCTTTTTGAAAATATTGCTTTAAGCCTAAACACTGAAAGAGCTCACAGCGAATATATTCTAAAGCTTCTGCAGAACCAAACCCTTACTTCAAAACTTCCAAAATACCTCCCATCAAGCGTTTATTCTCACAATAAAACAGGAGAACTCAACGAATACTCGCATGACGCTGGAATTTTTTATACACCAAAAGCAAATTATGTTTTGGTATTTATGAGCAAAACCCAAGATCCCAAAAGCACCAATGAACAAATGGCACTTATGTCCAAAGAAATCTACGAATCTCTAAACGGATTGTAAAATGATATAATATTAATGTTAAAAAAATGAAACTTCCAAAAGAACTGACTACAGTAACTCCTCTGTCCAAATACCTAGCTCTATTTCTACTCATCGCACTTCCCTTCATCGGCTTTTATCTGGGCTTTAAATACCAGGAAGTATTTGATCTTTCCAACCCCACCCCAACCCCTACGCCTTTAGCGATACCAACAGTCGACCCCTCGGTAACTGCAAACTGGAAAATATATAAAAATGAAAGAATGGGAATATCTTTTAACTATCCTTCTGAGTGGTACTTATTTGCAGATATAGCCGATAGTGTTCAGATTATTTCTACTGATCCGGAAGAGGGCGGAAACTGGGCAGGATTCAATATGCAAACTATACCGCACAGAACACTCTTTACTGATGAGACATTTATATCTATATTAGAAAATAACTTCCTGGGGCACCGTGAGAAAAATGAACTGATCCCTATTGAAGTTGATGGTATGACGGCATATAAACTTGAACCAGATGCAATACCTGAAAATTTATCGATGACGGAGATATTTTTATACGAAGGAAGTAACATATACAAGATAAAACTGATTGAAGATGTTGGATTTCCTGAAAGAAATGAAAAACAAATAAATACCCAAATCCTCTCCACCTTCCGCTTCACTAATGAAAACAATGTTGAAGCGGCTTGCCTAGCTGATGCAAAGATGTGTCCGGATGGAAAAACTTGGGTTGTCCGCCAGGGACCAAATTGCGAATTCGCCCCTTGCCCTGAGTAAAATTATTTCTAACTTTTGATTTGTGCTTTTGAGTTTTGATTTTTGATTTTTGAATTACCGCTGATGTCTTCCAACTTCCACGCCGCGAAATCGCATTTGGGGTAATTGGAGCAGCCGAAGAATTTGCGGCCTTTTCTGGTCTTTTTCACTATTACGTCCCCTCCGTCTTTTGGACATTTTAAGTTTGTTTTCTCTACAAATGGCTTGGTAAATTTACATTCAGGAAATTTAGAGCAAGATAAAAACTTCCCAAATCGCCCTGTTCTGATCACGAGTTTTGATCCGCAGTTAGGACAAATTTCATCAGTCTCCTCAACAGCTATTTTAACCCTAGCGGCGCCTTCTACTTCCCCCAATTTTTTTTCAAAAGGCGAATAAAAATTCTTGATCATCGGCTCCCACTCTTTCTCTCCGTTTGCGATATTATCAAGCTCATCCTCCATTTCCGCGGTAAATGGAATGTCATCGATTGTTGAAAAATTAGCAACCAAAAAATCATTGACAGCAACGCCTACAACCGTTGGCACAAATCTTCCCTGATCCCTCTCTATGTAAGCCCGAGATTCGATTGTTGCAACTATGCTGGCGTACGTTGACGGTCTTCCGATCCCTGCCTCCTCCAAAGACTTTATCAAAGACGCGTCGTTATACCGGGGCGGCGGCAAAGTTTCATGAAATGTTTTTTCAATTTTTGCAGGATGCAAAACTTCTTCTTTCTTGAATTCAGGAAGTTTATTGTCACCAAGTCCCGAAGGATTAACCTTTAAAAATCCATCGAAAATCAGAACCGACCCATTGGCTTTAAATCGAAAATTTCTTTCTCTTTTCGCATCTGCAATGACAGTTGTGGACTCCGTGATCGCGTCAGCCATTTGGGAAGCCACTGCGCGGCGCCAAATCAATTCATACAATTTTCCGTACTGTTCTCCCAATTGATTGCTGATTGCCGATGTCTGATTGCTGACTTTTGTTGGTCGAATTGCTTCATGGGCTTCCTGAGCCAATTTTTGTTTTGTGGAATAAAACTTCGGTTTTTCCGGCAGATATCTTTTACCAAACTCTTTTTCTATATAATTTCTGGTTGAAAAAAGAGCAGCGTTTGAAATAACCACAGAGTCTGTTCTGTGATACGTAATAAAGCCTTCTTCGTAAAGCTTTTGCGCCAGGCTCATCGTCCTTCTGCCATTTAAACCAAGCCTTCTTGCCCCGTCTTGCTGAAGAGTTGAAGTGGTATAGGGAGGCTGAGGGGATCGATGAACCTCTTTCTCTAATACATCTGAAACTACAAGAGACTTGCTTTTAAGATCATCAAGAATATTTTGTGCATCCTGTTCTGTCCCAATAATTGTTTTTTTATATTTATATTCTCCGTCATAAAGTTTTAACGTTCTTTGGACGTCTATTTTTTCACCATCAACTTCAATCAATTCAAAAAGGATATTATCAATATTTTCTTTTTTAACAAACGCTGTTATTGTAAAATACGGCTCTTTTTTGAAATTTTCAATCTCCCGTTCCCGCTCTACGATAAGCCTTAGAGCCACTGACTGGACTCGTCCCGCGGACAAGCCACGTCTTACCTTTTTCCAAAGAAGCGGAGAAAGCTTGTATCCAACCAGTCTGTCCAGAACACGTCTTGCGGTCTGCGCGTCAACCAAATTAGTATCTATCACGCGAGGATTTTTAAACGCCTCATCAACAGCCTCTTTTGTAATCTCGTGAAAAACAACTCTCTGGTACTTTTGAGTTTTGCCGAGCATGTCTTTGACGTGCGAGGCGATTGCTTCTCCTTCCCGGTCAGGGTCTGTAGCAAGAATTATTGAATCTGATGTCTTTGCTGCTTTTTTTAATTCGGCGATAGTTTTTTTCTTGTCCTCTACAACTTCATATTGCGGATTGAATCCATTATCAACATCCACCCCAAGCTTGCTTTTGGGCAAATCCATAATATGTCCCATGGAAAATTTGATCAAATAATCTTTTCCCAAAAACCGCGAGATCGTTCGTGCTTTTGTAGGCGATTCAACAATAACCAATTTCATGTAAGTACTTATTGTAGAGTAGATTATACACGAGGTGTCAAGCCCCACTTCGCCAAAAGACTTCGAGACGCGCAGATCCTCCGCTAAATCGAAGCATGAGGCGTATTCGAATAGAATTGAAAAGCCGAATGCTGAGATTAGGAGGATCAAGAGGCAATAGAAAAAAATCCTGTGTCTAAACTTTTTATCATCCCCTTAATCTCCATCAAAGAAAGTAGGGTTCCAGTTTTTGATGAGCCGAATCCCGACCGCCTGACAACCTCATCAAAATGCAAAGGTTCGTTTTGTAAAATCTCAAGAATCATCCATTCCTCCTTCGTTGCGTTCCCAACTTTTGAGTTTTGCTTGCCCGCCGAAGTTTTAACGGAGGCAGGAACTTTGAGCTCTTTTAGAATATCGTATGCTGATGTAACAAGCTTCGCACCCTTTTGAATCAGCTTAAAAGGTCCTTTTGACATTCCTGATGTAATCGGTCCCGGCACTGCAAAAACCGGACGGTTAAACTTTCTTGCATAATCTGCTGTAATTAAAGCTCCGCTGTCTTCCGCTCCTTCTGTGACTAAAACCCCAAGAGACAAACCGGCAATTATTCGATTTCTTGAGGGGAAAGATCCTTTTGTTGGAAGTTGGCTTAGCGGGTATTCCGAAACTATTAAACCCATGCTCTCAACTATACTATTATATATGCCCTGATTCTCCCTTGGATAACAGCAATCAACTCCGCACCCCAAAACCGCGATTGTCTTGCCGTTATTTTCAAGAGCGGTTTTGTGAGAAACAGCATCAACACCCATCGCAAGCCCGGAAACAATTGTAAATCCAGCCGCGGCCAATCCTTCTGTAAACATCCTTGTGACTTCCCTGCCGTATTGAGTGGTTTTGCGCGTCCCAACAACTGCAATTGTTCTCTTTTCTATGTCATCCTGAGCAGAGCGAAGGATCTCTACATCTCCTCTTATATACAAAACAAAAGGCGGATTTTTTATTTGCGACAATAGCTTTGGATACTCTTTATCTTTTAACGTCAAGAAAGAAACACCTTTTGATTGAACTTTTGCCGCGTAATCCGAAATAGAAAATTCATTTCGAAAATCATCAAACTTGTCCGTTAACTTTTCTCCCAATAACTTTGCCAAGTCTGACTTGGTAGCCCTCCATGCGTTCTTGGCGCTGCCAAACCGACTAATTAGCTTCTTGAACTTCATCGGCCCAATTCCCGAAAACGCCGAAAACCCAAGCCAATAATTCCTCTCACTCATATCCCATGCGTGAAATAATATTCTAAAATCTCCTTCGCGATAGGCGCCGCGACGTTTGATCCCTCACCGCTGTTTTCTGCCAAGACAGTTACTACAATTTCCGGATCATAGGCTGGCGCAAAAAGTGTAATCCAAGAATGAGGCATTGTATCTTCCCCGCCTGTTTCAGCAGTCCCAGTCTTGCAGGCAATGCTTACTTGTCTGACGTCCGCTGACCCTGATGCCTCAGGAACCCCCTTAAAGTTATCTCCATCAATTCTTAATTCTGAATTCTTAATTCTGAATTCGAATAGCGGCCACGCGACCCCTCCCGGAGCACAACTTTCAATCATTCCTTGCCTAATAAGATTAACTGTCTTATCATCCAAAAACTTCTTGGTTTTTACCTCTAATTTACTACTTCTTAAAAGGTGTTGCTGATAAAGACTTCCACCGTTGGCTATCACTTGTGTCCAGACATTAACTTGCAAAGGAGTAGTTAGCAAAAACCCCTGTCCAATTCCATAATGATATGTGTCTCCCAAATACCATTTTTCTCCAATTACTTTCTCCTTCCAGGAAGGCGATGGGACTAATCCTTTTTGTTCTCCTTCCAAATCAATACCCGTAGGCTTGCCAAGTCCAAATTTTTCCGCCATAGAAGAAATCTTTTCAACCCCTACTCTCTCTGCTATCTTATAGAAAAAAATATCGTTTGATCGTGAGATGCCCTTGACCAAATCTACTTGCCCGTCCTTCCCTCCATACTGCGTGAAATACCAATTGGCAAAAGAAAACTCGCCAACTATCAAAATACCAGTATCCTCTACTTTAAAATTCTCATCGATAATTCCATTCTCAAGCGCAGAAGCAGCAACTACCAGCTTGAATGTTGAACCAGGCGGGTAAAGTCCTTGTGTTGCCCTGTTTAAAAGCGGCTCAGAATCGCTGTCCAAAAGTATCTCATAAACATCTCTGTACGCCGAATCAGATGCAGTTTTGTAATTATCTCCCAAAGTAAACAAATTCGGATCAAAAGACGGTTTTGAAAGAATAGACAAAATCTCTCCATCCGACGTTGTGACAATAGCGACACCTTTTTCTACGTCTTTCATTGCTAGGTAAACCGCGCCTTGCAGATTTGCGTCAAGAGTCAGGGTAATATTTTCTCCAGGGACTGGATCCGTTTGACCAAGTTTTCTCACAGTTTTGCCAACGCTATCTACCTCTGTCAATACTTTTCCGTCTATTCCTTTAAGGAGACTATCATACCTTTGTTCTATTCCTGCTTTACCGATTAAATCACCCATATTGTAATCTGAAAATTCTTTCTTTTTCAGCTCCTCCTCTGATATCTGACCAATGTATCCCAAAACATGCGCAAATACATCTTTGTATGGATACGAACGGAGACTGTCTATCTCTAAATTCTCTTTTCCCGCTGCTATCAAAGACAAAGCTTCTGTATTGTCCAAAACTCTGGTTTTACCATTAACAATCTCTCTAAAACCAGGAACATTAAAAACCAAAGCCTTGCCATTCCTGTCAAAAATTACTCCGCGGCTAGCATAAATCGTGCTGGTCCTTGTTCTGTTTTCATCCGAAAGACTTCTATAATAGCTGCCTTCTACAATCTGTAGGTATAAAAGCCTAAAAATTAGAATTATAAGAGACGCGATCAAAACAATAGGCACAAAAAGACGCCTGACTCCACTACTTCGGTCAAAAAATTTACTGCTGCCTCTCTTTATTTTTTCTGTTATTATGTGGTCTGAAAACGCAACGCCTGGTTTCATTTTTGATATTTAAAAGCAATAGTTAACAATCTAAACAACAATACTCCAATTACCGAGCTCACCACCGCCTGTTCTAAAACATGATTGTATCCAAAAATGAAAAGGTACGAAAGTGTCCCAAAAAACGAAGATAAAAACACAAAGGGAGCAGTCTGTATTTCAAACTTACGCTCATACAAAAATACTAAAAATATAAAAACTACAAAAAATGTGCTGCTTTGTCCTAATGTCCTCACAAGAATTATATCCAAATACAAACCCATAAAAAATGCCAAAGCAAAAACCGAAAAATTGTTCTTAAAAATAACCGAAAGACAAAGTATCACAACAAGAGCCAGCGGCAAGGTTGTGATGGCTCCAAAAATAACCGAAGCAACAACTATAAATATCAAAAAAAGCCACATTTTATTACCTCTCAACAACAATAAAGACAACCGAAAGCCTGTCAAAATCAAGGAGACTTTTTAATTCTGCCTTTTGAAAGATAGCTGCTGGAATCTTCTCGATAGACTCAATTCTTCCCACGACAAGGTTTGGAGGTATGCCGATTCCGTTGATATCCAAATCTCCTTTTGTCAAAATGAGGTCGTCAATTTTTAAGTGTTCAGATGGAAGCACGTTTTCCAGAGTTATTTTATCCTCCCCCTCGCCCCTCACGACTCCAAGGACACCGCTAAATGTCTGTACAGGTAAAGCTATGGAGGGATTGGTAACAAGATCTGCTTTTGACAAGTAATAAGACACCTTAGTTATCTTCCCAACAAGGTTATTTTGAAAAACCACACCGCTTCCCACCCTCACATTATCTCTCTCCCCTTTATTCAAAATAATCTCCTCAGGTTCTGTGACTCCGGGTACAAAACCTGGCGCGCCAACAATTTGAGCCGGCAAGAGACTGTCGTTTCCTAAACCTTCTGTCTGAAATTGAGAAAGGAGAGCTGCATTTTCTTTCATCAATTTTTCCTGATCTAAAAGTTTGGAGACAAGTTCCAAATTCTCGTTTTTGAGCTTTTCTATTTCTTTGTCTTTAGGAATAAATGGCAGATTTTGAAACCACCCATAAACTGTTTTTGGAGCAAAAGAAGTCGTTTTTTCCAAAAAAGGCAGAGTGCCTGAAAGCATGCCGTACAAAGACAGTCCCAGGATAATAATTGAGAGTACTAAAAAAATAAAAAAAATTGGAAAAAATTTACTCTTTTTTTGCATGAAACCATTCTAGTGCGTTTAGAGAGATGATGCAAGTTGCGATTGAATTCTTTTGCGCTTCTGATTTAGCGGGTCACTTACATCAAAAGCGATATCGAATGGCCAACTACCTTTATTTGATTGAGCCTCGTCTTCCGAAATAGGTAAAGTGATTGCTCTAGTAAAAACCAACATGCTATCATTTATTTCTTTAATTCCTTCGTTTCCAATTTCGTCATAAATACGTTTTTCTTTTTTTTGAAACTCTTTTTTTCTATCTTCACTATCAACAACAAATTGTCTTCTTTGGGCAAAATACTCCCCAATACCTTCTATTCCCATAAAACGTGCCTGGTTAACAGCAAGGTTGGAAATAATTGATTCTTTAAACACCTCCTTGTCATCTTTATAAGGCAAACTTTGCAGTACGGATTGTTCAATAAGTGCCGGTTTTTTAGGTAGAATATCTGTAGCAAATATGGCAATTTTTATACCCTCTTTGAACTCATTGCTTTTTGGTGAAAAATCAAAAATTCCGAGTACAAAATTATAATAAGCGTGCACTCTTTGATTACGGCTATTTGGGCCTTTAAAATAATTTGAAAGAGCATCTTTCGCAAAGTCCTGCGAAGAAGATTCGCTTTCATAATGTCTTATTTTGCCTTCAATTTGTTCACTTGCAAATCCTTCATCAGAATACACTCTTACTAAATCCGCCGCTTGTCCTGGAGTTACTTTATCCCAATTCTTTCTAATATCCTGCATTGCCTCCTGTCTGACAAGGTCATAAAAAGACTCAGTTCTCTTGCCGCCCGTCTGTTGAGTCTGATCACAATCGCTCCTTTTCCAAACCCTACCAGCAACAACTATTTCTTGCGGATTCTCTAATATTCTTCTAGCAGTTTCTTGGACAAAGTTTTTTGCTCTTCTTCTTTCAGCGCCATTGCTTTTTGGTAAAGCATTATATGTATTTAATGTATCTTGCGACCAGAACGCTATATTTTCTTGCCAAACTAATCTTTTACCAACTATGCCTAAAGCAGTATCAACTAACTCCTCTGTTCTATTGGGTCGTGAAGTCTCTATCCTATTCATACAAAAAGATATTATAAGGCAAGTTTTCTGTATGTCAAATAAAACTTATTGAGGCTTTACTGCAGTCCGCCTGTTACCCTCACCCTTTTAAGAAGTGATTCGTCTTCCAAGACCTTGCCAGTTCCCCGAATCACGGATGTGAGAGGATCCAAAGATCTTATAACCGGTATTTTTATTCTCTCGACAATCAGATGGTCAAGCCCAGGCAACATAGATCCTCCGCCTGTAAGAAGAACACCATGCTCTAAAATATCCGAGGTTAGTTCTGGTGGAGATTCCTCCAAAACATCGGCAATAGCTTCTATAATTTGTGAAATTACTGGCGACAATGCTTCCCGTACTTCAACTTCTGTAACTCGAAGGCTTCTTGGCAAACCTGTTTCGATGTCTCTTCCTCTTACAACCGCCATCTTCTCCCCTCTCTCTTGTTTTTCGCTTTTCGTTTTTCGTTTTGCGCTTTCTTCGTATGCGCTCCCAATTTCTATTTTCAGATTCTCAGCTGTGCGCTCTCCAAGTATAAGTCCATGCCGCAGTCTTATATAATGCAATATCGCCTCATCCATATCATCCCCTGCCAGCCTTAAGGATCGATTTACTACAATTCCGCCCAAGGATATTACAGCTATCTCTGTAGTTCCTCCTCCGATATCAACCACCATCACTCCCGTTGGAGAAAAAACAGAAATATCCTCTCCGATTGCCGCTGCCATTGGTTCCTCTATGAGAAATGCCTGTCTTGCTCCGGAAGTCAAAGCAGCCTCCCACACAGCTCTTCTTTCAACTTCTGTTACAGACGAAGGAATTCCAATAACTACTTTTGGCCTTGCCAAAGAAATAGACAAAATATTTCCGACCTCATGGACTTTTTGGATATAGTGGGATATCATTGCTGTTGCGGCATCAAAATCAGAAATAATTCCGCCTCGAAGAGGTCTCACTGTTTTTATCGTTGCTGGAGTTTTGCCAACCATTTTCTTAGCCTCAGTGCCAATCGCGATCATTTTTTTTGTTTTTTTGTGCATCGCCACCACAGACGGTTCTCTTATCGCGATTCCTTTTCCCCCCACCCAAATAAGAGTATTAGCTGTGCCCAAATCTATGCCTATGTCATGACTGAATAAACTAAAAAAACGATCAAACATCGCTTGCTCATCATACCATCTTGCCCAAGACTGAGCAATAAGGCAAAGATATATCTGGTTGAAAAAAATGTCCTTTTTCTGTTATATTGAGGACATGGAACCAAATCAACCATCTCATTCGGAAGCTCCTGGTCAAAGCATCTCTCAGGAGGTTACATTTTCTTTGGAAGGCAAACCAGCTTCTATAAGAGTTAACCAAGTAAACGACCTATTTAGCGACATACGCAAGTTCAACAATCAGTTTTCAATGAGAGCAATGATTGCAAAGCTTCTGACATCAAATTTAAGGACGCCTGAGGACCAACCCTCATCCGGTCTTAACCAGGTAGGACAAGAGACGCAAATGCTAACTGCCTCTGGAGTCAACCTAGTCCATGAATCTACTCTTGATAAACTGGGCCTTGATCTTGAACCAGTAGAAGGGAAGAATGCGCGACTTTTTACCAGAGGACAGAAAGTAGGAGAAGGTGAAATGCGAGTTAATATTAAAGATCGCGGAAAATTTCTAGGGTTTCTTCACGCACTTGACCCCCAGCAGGTTGAAAAAACAGAACTTAGGGAAAACCTACACAGTCTATCTAATATTTTAGCTCAACAAATATATGATCAGTACGATTTGCAACAACCAAGCGACGAGGCTTTGCAGCTTTTTGGGTCTTTGGAAAGCATTACTCAAGAGTACAAACGTTTGGGAATCGGTGGCATTGAGCGCCTGGAAACTTACCTTAATCATGCAAAGCATGGCGATTTGCGAGAGTGGATTCTTATAGAACATCAAAATTTGTTAAGCAATCCGGGCGAGTCTTTTGGACCTGCTGATTGGCAGGAAGACTCTTCCTTCGAGCGACTAAAAAGCCGCTGGGATAGAGCGCTTGCGGTACTTAGAATGACACAAGAAAATCCCAAAGCGCAAGATCTATATGGTCAATTATTTTCTAATTTAGCAAGGTCTGCAAAAATCGCACTAGTTGATTTGAAAAATCTTGATTACTGGCCAGAGGGACAAAAAGCTGAAATTGAGAAATATATGCAAGGAATAAATCAAACCTTTGAAAACCCACCACAATCACCACCCCAACCTAACCCAACCCCATAAAGTCTTTTGCCCGTTTCCCTCCAACTACTTGACAACTAATTTATGCGATCGCAGTAAAAAATTGTCGATCTAATCTTCATCCTTCTTGCCCAAAAATGGACAATATGGTAGGATTTTACTACCGTGTCATCCTTGTCATCCTGAACTTGATTCAGGATCTTGTCCCTAAAGAATTAGATGCCGAAATAAATTCGGCATGACAACTATAACAATGATGAATATAGCCAACATTTGTAACAAGATTATTGAATTCAGTTTCTACTCCCTCTTCTTCTTCGTACCACTTGCCTTCGCCAGCGATACATTCGAGCTTTTTGAATTCAACAAAATGTGGCTTACATATGGTCTAACTATAATTATTGCCGCCTCTTGGATCGCAAAAATGATTCTTCAAAGAAGAATTCTGCTTTGCAGAACGCCTCTTGATATACCAATTGCTCTTTTTCTAACTTCTCAAATAATTTCTACAATCTTTTCTTGGGATCCGCATGTCTCTATTTGGGGTTATTACTCGCGGTTTAATGGAGGACTTCTTTCGATGATCTCCTACGTATTTCTCTATTATGCATTCGTAAGTAATTTCAGAAATGAGCAAGCGAGGGGTGACGCGAGCGGAGGCGTCCAAAGGAGCGCATCTTCGTTCGCAGCGAAAGCAAGACTAGAAGGAGCACCTTTGGACGAGCGAGCGGCAGGACCCCGAGCTACAAGTGCTATCACAGTGGTCAAACGCTCGCTCTTTGTAAGTCTACTCTCCGGATTCGTAGTTGCTTTGTGGGGACTGCCTTCCCATTTTGGCTACGATCCAACGTGTCTTATTTTTCGAGGCACCTTGGATGTATCCTGCTGGACAGCAGATTTCCAACCTATGGTCCGCATTTTCTCAACCCTTGGCCAGCCAAGCTGGCTGGCGGCATACTTGGCAATTCTAATACCAATAGCAATTGCCTTCTCTTGCGTTGTCATCCTGAAGTCCAAAGGGCTGAAGGATCTCAAGCAATCCAGCAAAAAGAATGAGATTCTTCGCTCCGCTCAGAATGACAAACTCATTTCAAATTTCGGATTTTGGATTTTCTTACTACTTTCCGCTCTCTTCTATCTCGATCTCCTTTACACAAGCTCCAAATCGGGCTTTATTGCAATCTGGATTTCTCTGGCTTTTTTCTTTGTTTTATACATCTGGTTCCAAAGAAAACAAGTTACCAATCACGTCTCTAATATATTGAAATATTGGTATTTATTGGTAGTATTTGTAGTATTGGTATTTATTACCTTCTTTGTCGGTCAGCCTTTTTCCCAGCTAGAGAAGTTTACATTTGAAGGAATTAAAAAAAACATAACCAGCACCAAAACTACTATAGAAAGTAGATCTGAAGAAACCCCTAATGAACAAAAGTTTGCCGGTGAGCTAGGCGGAACTGATTCAGGCGAGATAAGAAAAATTGTCTGGCAGGGCGCTTTTGATATATGGCGCAGTCATCCAATATTTGGAACGGGTGTTGAGACTTTTGCTTTCGCATACTACAAATTCAGGCCAGTGGAGCACAATCTGACCTCTGAATGGAATTTTCTCTACAACAAAGCGCACAATGAATACCTAAATTATCTTGCAACAACAGGAATCGTGGGGCTAGGAGCATATTTATCAATGATTATTCTTTTTCTTTTATTATGTATCAAGTATTATGTATCAAGTATTAAGGAAAAAAAACATAATACACACTACATACTACTTAATACTGGTCTTCTAGCAAGTTATATTTCAATTTTAATAACCAACTTCTTCGGTTTCTCCGTAGTAATCACTAATATTTATCTTTTCCTTATTCCCGCTTTTGTTTTTGTGCTAACAGGCATGATTGAATCCGAGAAAAAACATGAATCAAAAAGCAATCATATAACTCCCTGGCAGTGGACTTTTATTGCTCTTGTAGTAATTACCTCATTTTATATGCTTACCACTCTACTGAGGTTCTGGAACGCGGACAAGGCTTATGGCCTGGGATCAAATCTTGACAAAGCTGGCGAATATCAGCAGGCTTACTCTGTACTCCTTGAAGCAGTAGGAAAAAGACCAAGCGAGCCGGTCTTCAGAGATGAACTAGCAATTAACAACGCTGTCTTGGCATCTGCTCTTTTGAGCCAGGAGCAAACACAAGTCTCCACCGAAACAGCCTCTCTTGCAGATCAACTTGCTCAAGATGCGATAAAACTAAATGACATGATAACATTAGAACATCCAAGCAATATAATTTTTTGGAAAAGCAGAGTTCGGATATTTTATGCTCTTTCTCAAGCTGATCCCAGCTATTTAGGCGGTGCGCTTGAAGCAGTTAAAAAAGCTCAAACTCTTGCTCCAACAGACGCGAATATTTCCTACAACCTCGGGGTTTTATACGGGCAAAACAATGAAATAGAAAAAGGAATCAGTGCTTTGGAAAATACAATAAAGCTCAAAACTGATTATCGCGATGCCCACTACGCCCTCGCGCTTTTTTACCACGACCAGGCTATTGACGACAATGGCAATGTTGTAGATCGCGAAAGACTGAACAAAGCAATTACGAAGCTGCAATTTATCTTAGAAAACCTCGGTGAAGATGACACAGTTGCCCAAGAAACTCTAGAGCAATGGAAAAAGTTGTAAATCCTGTGTTATAATTAGCCTTGTGTTAAAAATCGTAACCGCTCCTAATCCTATCCTTTCCGGATCTTCAAAGAAGATTTCCAAAATAGACAAAAATATTCTAAAACTGATCAAAGAAATGGAAGAAACTCTTTCGGCGGCAAAAGACCCCGAAGGAGTTGGACTGGCTGCTCCGCAGGTCGGAAAATCTCTGCAACTGTTTATCACCAAACCAACTCCAAAATCCCCTATTCAAACATTTATTAATCCCCACATCGAATCAAAGAACGAAGCGAATGTTTCGTCTACAGACACGGCAGCACCCCGAGCAAAAAAACAGACAAATTCAACCAAACTCGAAGGCTGTCTCTCTCTCCCCAGCATATGGGGCACTGTCAAAAGAAACCCATCAATTACCTTATCCTATCTTGATAAAAAAGGAAAAAAGCACGCCAAAACATTTAAGGGGCTCTTTGCAATCATCATCCAGCATGAGATAGACCACCTCAGCGGAATTCTTTTTCCAAAAAGAGTCTTTGAACAAAACAACAAGCTCTTCAAATCCCACAGAAACGAAAAGGGAGAGGATATTTTTGAAGAAATAGAATTATAAAAATAACACCCAAAAAATTACATGAATAATGTTAAAATTATACTCTTTGGATCATCCAGATTCATAATTCCTGTAATCGAAAATCTTAGAAAAAACTTTGATTTAGTAATGGTTATTACAACAGAAAAAAATCCTGGCGATTCTGTCCCCAGTTTTTGTCAGACAAACAAAATTCCTTTTCTTTCTGTCACAACTCTTTCCGATCCGAAACTTAAATCATCAATCATAAATCTTAAGTCTCCTGTTGCTGTGCTTTCATACTTTGGATTGTTTGTTCCCGACTCTATACTAAACTCTTTTCCTAAAGGAATCATAAATATTCACCCCTCTCTTCTGCCAAAATATAGAGGGCCTACTCCCGTCCAAACAGCTATTTTGAACGGTGAGACAACAACAGGAGTCACAATTATAAAATTGGACAGTGAAATTGATCATGGTAAAATATTTACTCAAAAAACTATAGAAATATCTGAAAAAGATACTACTTCTACATTGCATGAAAAGCTTTTTTCATTAGGGGGAGAACAATTAATACCGGTTATAAAAGATTATCTAAACGGCTCTTTAAAACCGCAAGAACAGGACCATTCAAATGCAACTTTTACAAAAAGACTATCAAGAAATGACGGCTATATAGATTTCAATAATCCCCCGTCAAAAGAAAAATTGGATAGAATGATTAGGGCTTATCATCCTTGGCCGGGAGCATGGACGAAGTTCAAAGTTAAAAGTTCAAAGTTAAAAGTTATAAAATTCCTTCCAGATAAAAAAATTCAAATCGAGGGAAAAAAACCAATGAGTTACAAAGATTTTACAAATGGCTACCCTGAAGCCAAAGAGAAGATAGAAAGATTTTTTTGAGGATAGATTCTCTTGATGCTCTTGATTTTGATTTTTTGATTTTTTGAATTCAAGAAATCTAGTTTTCAAAAATTCAAGTTCAAGAATATCAAACTTCCAATTTCAAGAGTTCTAAACTGCAACTACCTGCTGTTCAGGGGCAACTTTAGTAGAAGATTTTTTCTTCAGCATCCTCAAACACTTCGTGCAAAGTTTCATTCTCCTCATCAAACCATCCATGGCAACTCTTGCCTTGTGAAGATTGGGCTTGAATGTTCTTTTTGTTCTATTTTTGGCATGGGACACATTGTGTCCATACATAATACCTTTTCCGCAATTATCACATTTCATCGCCATAGACAAAACCCCTTTGACTAGATTATACTAGAAAAACACAATAAGCACAAACATGGAAATTATATTTGCCGTCACGACAATCGCCATTTTGGTTTTCTCGGCAATTCTACATGAAATCGCCCACGGATACGTGGCTGATCGATTCGGAGATCCGACTGCAAGACTCGCGGGAAGATTAACACTTAATCCAAAACCCCATATAGATCCTATGATGAGTATCTTACTACCGCTAATTTTGATCTTATCTGGCTCGCCTGTAATTTTTGGCGCGGCAAAACCAGTACCAATTGATCCCTTCAATCTCAAAGAAGGACTTAAGGATATAGCTCTTGTTTCCCTTGCTGGACCACTAACGAATGTTATTATTGCAGTCATTGCAGCCATAATTTTCCATGTCCTATTACCTATATTTGGGCAAAGCATAATTATTGCCATTCTTGGTAAAATTGTAGAAATAAACCTAATTCTTGCTATATTTAACCTTCTCCCCATCCCTCCCCTTGATGGATCAAAAGTATTCTCACTACTTCTTCCAAAAAATATGGCAAATGCTTACCTTTCACTATCTTCAGTTGGATTTTTAATCCTAATTTTTCTTCTATTTTTTCCTATTGGAGGATTCTCCATTCTAAGATTTATGGGTACACTTATTACATTCTCACTACGGCTCCTGGGATTATAAAATATTCAAAATTGACAAAGGACAACAAGTAACAGATAATTACAAAGAAAATTATGTCCAAACAAACCCTGGTTCTAATAATCCTGCTTTTCTTTTTTACTGCTGGGCTTATGGCTCTTGCGTTTATTAAATATTCTTATGACACCAAAACAGCTTCTCTTGCGCCCAAGTCAGTAGCGCCAACAATAAGCCCTAATTTACCAAACACTTCACTATTATTTGGAAAATTGCAGACTGTTCTTACAACCACACCAGCTTCTACCGATCCAGGCATATCCACACCCAGCGCAATCCAACAAAACATATCCAACAGTTACTCAATCCCCATTCTTATCAATACAGGCTCAAATTTTGTAACAGTAGTACAGCTTGAAATCGCTTTCGACCCAAACATATTATCAGATATACATATAGAACCGTCTGGTTTTTTTGATAGACCAATTATCATTCTTGATCAAATCGATTACAATCAGGGACGGATATCTTATGCCCTGGGAGCTGAGCCTCCAGAATCAGAAAACGACCTCTACCGGACCAGCGCAAATCCAGACTCAAGAGTTGGCAAAAAAGGACAAGCCACACTGGCAACTCTTTCGTTTAATTTGAACGCTTCAGTTTCGGCAGAACTGCAAAGCTCAGTAACTTTTCTTCCAAAAACGTTTGTAATGGCAGAGGGAGTCCAGGCGTCTGCACTAAAATCAACCAATTCCGCGGAGTTGATATTCCCCGATTGACTTTTTCGGTTGCATTTTTGTATACTGAGACTGCTCTTTGGTATTAGAGATGATTTCAGATTTTCTCGACAAATCCATCTCTTCTGAGGTACCCCACGTCGCATAAAGCTATAAGGGGAACGAAGCGAATTCTATTAAACCGTGGTTTTGTAGATAGCTTTCCTAATTTTCTTGGAGGAGAAATTCAAATCATCCTCGGTACTAAGGAGTGATATTATTCTTTGTTCCAATGTCATCCTGAACTTGCTCACCTCGCTGCGAAGCGGGTTTCAGCCCCTTTGATTTCCTTGCTTGATACGCCATCCTGTCTTTGATAAAATTAATTGGTATTTTGCCGAGATGGCTCAGTGGTAGAGCAGCTGTTTTGTAAACAGCAGGTCCCGGGTTCGAATCCCGGTCTCGGCTCAAAAAAGGCAAGCTCGATTTTTACTGTGATAAACAGCAGGCCGTCAGTTCGAATCTGACAGTCGGCTCACATAAGATAGTTGCTGAGGTGGCAGAGTAGCAATTGCACGTGGCTGTAGACCACGCGTCCGAAAGGGCTCCGGGGGTGCAATTCCCTCCCTCAGCACATATGCCGACATAGTTTAGTGGTAAAACGAGTCATTGGTAATGACTTGAGTGTGGGTTCGATTCCCACTGTCGGCTCAATACATCAATACTTAAATAAATCGAAAGGAGGAAACTATGGCTATAAAAGGAGAACACAGAATAAAAATAGGCCTTGTTTGTACGGTTTGCAAAAATAGAAATTATGTGACTACTCGAAATAAATTAAATACGCCTGACAAATTGAAGCTCAAAAAATTCTGCAGGCACTGTCGAAAAGTTACGGAGCACAAAGAAACGGAAAAACTGAAATAAATTGAAAAAGGACCGCTGGCGTTATATAATTCATATTA
>MFNO01000031.1 GCA_001782075.1 Candidatus Levybacteria bacterium RIFCSPHIGHO2_01_FULL_38_26 | reverse complement strand
ATCACCATTTCGCAAGGCTTCGATTGACAAAGGATGAGGCTGTAAAACTTCAGGTCCACCTTCGTTTACGCTTTGTGGAGAAACTCTCGTATCTAGCCTATCAATTTCTTCTTTATCAAATGCTTTATAAATAAAAACTCCACCAAGCGCTA
Organism: Candidatus Levybacteria bacterium RIFCSPHIGHO2_01_FULL_38_26; assembly: GCA_001782075.1. Lineage (GTDB taxonomy): Bacteria > Patescibacteriota > Microgenomatia > Levybacterales > UBA12049 > 2-01-FULL-38-26. The sequence continues at coordinate 49,600 of MFNO01000031.1, read as the reverse complement.
AAAAACCCACAAATAATATTAATGCTGCTTTACTCATTATGTAGAAGTTATTTTATATTCCTGAGTCTTTTTACTCTTTCCTCAACCGGAGGATGCGTTGAGAATAATTTGGTGAGACCGCCGCCCAAACCGCCCAAAGGATTGCTAATATAAAGAGATGAGTACGCAGGATTTGTGGCAAGAGGCGCTCTTCTGGTTGAATCATGAATTGCGATCAAAGCTCTTGCAAGCGGCTCGCCATTTCCGATAAGTCGGGCGCCTGTCTCGTCTGCTCCGTACTCACGCTGCCTTGAAATAGCAAGTTGAATAATAGATGCTGCTATTGGAACAAGAATTGCGATAAGCAAACCAAATGCGCCAGCCCCTCCTCTATTGTCACCTCTTGAAAATGCGCCAAACAAACTCATATTGGCAAGAAATGATATAGCGCTTGCGATAACTGCAGCAACCGAAGCCACCAGAATATCTCTATTTTTGACATGGGATAGCTCGTGGGCAAGTACGCCTTTTAATTCCTCTTTTGACAAAATATTCATTATTCCCTTTGTCACAGCTACTGACGCATGCGAAGGATCGCGTCCTGTTGCAAATGCGTTGGCCTGGGCGGCAGGTGTGATATACATTTTTGGCATGGGGATCTTCATTTTGCGGGATAAATCTTCAACTATTTCAAAAAGCTGCGGATAATCTCTCTTTTTAATAGGCTTTGCTCCGCTCATTTTTAAGGCGAGCTTGTCGGAGAAAAAATATGCTGCCCCATTCATAAGAAGCGAGAAGAAAAATGCCATATAAATCCCCTCTTGTCCACCAAGCAATCCTCCTACCGTAATCAAGAGAACGCTTAGGACTCCAAGAAGCGCTATTGTTTTTACAGTATTTATCATAGGACTATTATTTTACCACACTACCTCAATATTGCAATCTTCTTTCCCTCTCTATATCCTGCCATGCTATATCAGGTCTGTATCGAAGATTATTTCCCTCAATGTCAACTTTTGACATGCCCGTTAACGGCTTTGCCCTCACGTCTTTAAAGCTCTCATCAACTTCTCCTTCACCAACAATGTGAAATATCCTACCATTTGTTCCGCTAACTCTATACTTACCGCTTGCGTCTTTCCCAATTCCTGCCCCAAATACTCTCACTCCATCTACTGCCATTGCATCATCTACCCCAAATACTTCCATTCCGACAACCGCACTATAATCCCTAGGGTAACCATTTGCCATACCCGCTATATCAACTCTTTTTTTACCATCTCTTTTTACATGTATATTGTCAAGATCTCCATTTCCGGCCGCCCACATTGTTTCCCAAAAATTCTCCATTCCAGAAGCTATTAATTGTCCCTCAGGATCACCAAAACGCATATTATGCTCAGTTAATTTCACCAACTTCCTTCCGCGTTGAACCAACACCATCCCGCTTACATATAAAATCCCGGGGGAAGCCAGTCTTTTTTCCTTGAGTCCCGAGAAAGTCTTCTCTGCAATTTCCTCGGCCTGTCCCCTTACCTCATCTGTATAGATAAGCGTTGGCGAATTTCCTCCCATGCTTCCGGTATTTTCTCCTGTGTCCCCAACTCCCTCCAATTTATAATCTTGAGCATCTCCCAAGGATTCCCAATTATTTCCATCAAAAATAAAGAAAGCAGAAAATTCCTCACCGGGAGTCCCATCATCATTCAACATCCACTCCTCCAACAGATATTTTTTTGCAGCCTGCGGAAAACTACCTCTTAGCCTTCCGATTTTTCTTGCTGTGTCTTTGTTATTTTCTCCAGAAATGACTCCTTTTCCTCCAGCCAAATAGGCAGCTTTAATAGCTCTTTTTATATCAGGAGCATTTCTAAGATACCTTATGCCTGCAGCCTTGGATGTAAATACTTCATAATCCGGAATGGGAATACCATATTCTCTGCAAAAATCCCTGCTGTATGCTTTATCCGCCTCAAGAATCGCTGCTCTCTCGCCAAATCCAATTGTTGGAATACCAATGCTTCTGGTTGCATCAGCAACGCCTGCCGCAACTGCATCATCCTGAGCAACGTCCGCAAAAGTCACACCATTTGCTTTGCATATTTCTATAATTTCTTTCTTGTCCGTCGTTCTAAGTCTTTTTCCATCATAACTTTGGAAAATAGTAACTTCTTTTTGTGAATTCTTTTCCATCAATGGATTACCGGGAATACAAATCACTCTCTCAACATTGGGTGATTTTGCATAACTATCAACAAGCGCATGCTCTCTTCCGGTGCCGCCAATTACCACTACAGTATTTTTATCTAGCTCTCTCATCCATCTAGCTCTAAAATTATTGCTTGTTTCCATTCCTCTCTTGCTCTAACTGGGCAAACAGTTTTTTATATGTAGCAAATTGGTCTCCCTCTCCATCTCCTCTCCAAACAGGTCTCTCAATAATTCCAATCTCCTCTAGAGCTTCGCGGAGACAGTCCCACGGAATACCGGAATTAGCTCTCATATGACGAGCAATTGTAATATTTGGATCGCTTCTTTGGCTGTTTTCCTTCATCTGAGAAGTCCTAATGTGTTCTACAAAACCGCTTATATATCCAAAAATAATCCCATGCGAAGAATCCGAAGCCTCCCTAAAATCCTTAACTTCTTTTTCTTTTTCAACTTGTGATCCCAACAAACGCAACACTTTGTAATGAGTATCTATGCTTAAGTTTTCAAAATACCCCGGTTTTTGAAGCTCTGATGCTACAAGAGGCAAAATCTCCTTCCCTTTAGCTCCGAACCGATCTCTTTTATCTCCCTTGTTATCATGCCATATGTTTCCTGAATTACCTGCAATATCTTCTATCTGTTCGAGGTTACTTGAAGGAGCAGGGCTTTTTTCCGTCTTACCATCTCTTCCTAATCTTCTACGGAGGGATTCAATCATAAATTAACTAAATAAATCCTACAGCAAATTACAGTTTTATATTAGCAGAAAAATTCCAAAAAGCAATACAAATTTAATAGAGTTTATTGATGCCGTTTATGTCGCCCGCCTCAAGAGTTCTTTTCATTGTCTCGCCAAAGTCAGCATATCCATACATTGTCTGACTTGAACAAAAACTTTTATATAGATCATTCATCCCAAAGCTGTGCCCTATCTCGTGTGTTACTATATTGTCCAAATCCATTTTGTTTGCCTCGCCAGTTGATGACCACTCATATACAGTATTGTATATTTGATCCCATTCAACCAACGCTCTATTACGCGTTGGTCCTGAAAAAATACCCCAAACGATTGTCACCGCAATCGTATCCGAATCCTCAATTGCCCCAAAATACGCCTCATTTAAGTTGTCTGGTGAAACAGTATCTGCTTCAAGCACAGAGGAAGTTGACGTACCATTTCCAATTACATTTACACCAGCCCCGTTTCCAATATTTCCATCTGTTGCGTCTTCCCATTTTGAAATGCTTGAGGAGAAGACATCAAAAACATCATTATCGGAAACGCCGCTCCCGTTCGCTGGATTTACAACCCATGGCTCAACCTGCTTCCACTTCGCTCCGCTTGCTAGGTAGCCATAACAAGTGCTTCCTGAGAGTTTTGCCGGACGACTCACCCTGGCAGGAGCAGCTCCGAACGCATCTCTAAGGTGTGCTTTCTTATGGATAATTGCGTATCCCTCAACGCTCTCATTGGTTCCCGGATCTTTTGCAGACCTAAGTCGGAACAAGTCCTCTGAAATCTTTACTGCATCTTTTGGCAAAAAAAATGTTTTATTAGGAGTATTCGGTGAACTTGGCGCGTTTGGTGTAACAGGCGCTTCCGGTTGCGTGGGGGCGGCCAGAACATTTTCGACCAATACAAAGATGAGAAGAGTAAAAGCAGCAACAAGAAAATAGCTCTTCATTAGAATACATTTATGTTAACAATCCAACAAATCCTTGTCAATAGCTAAGCATCTTTTTCAAAAAATCAACGTCTCCTCCAACCCATTTGTCAATTTCATTACCGTTTCTATCAATTTGCACCAGGGCATGCTGGGTGGTTACAAAATATTTTTGCTTTAAGTCTTTTTGGGTATCAAAATTTACTTTGATAATCGTGACATCATCGGGCAACTCACTGCTTCTTTCCATAAGCTCATCGTCAAGTACACTGCAAGTACTGCACCATGGCGCCCAAAAATACAATACCACGCGTTCGTTTTGAAGCGCATTGGCAAGATTTTCTTCTGAGTATTCTATATAATGCGGAGCTAATTGTCGTGTTTGAGCCGACGTTTCCGAAGTGGAATTTTGCAGACTATTTAGAACTGGTATCGCAAGAATAGTTGCTGCTACAATAACAAATAAAATAAAACTGTTTTTTTTGCTCTTTAGTTTTTTCATCTAGCCTTATGGTATAAATATTTTTCAAGCATGTCAATGTTTGACATATCGTATATAATGGTTATGTATGGTAAAAAAATTATTGCTTCCCCTTGCCATCTTGCTGGTTATATTCGTTATAGCCCTTGCTATTACCACTCTGTTTTTTTCAACATCTTCACTTAACAGCGAGTCAAACATGACAAGCGCTCCAACATCTACGCCTGGAGCAACTAATACCGAACCGCCTGAAGATGCTCCAATGTTTGCGGTAGTCGCGGAGAATTTAGACACGCCATGGGCTCTGGTCTTTTTACCAGATCAGTCAATACTTGTGACAGAACGACCAGGCAGAGTGAGATTCGTCAAAAACGACGGAACACTTCAAGAGCAACCTATTGCTACGCTTGAAAATGTGAGAGAAATTGGCGAAGGAGGGCTTCTTGGAATAACACTTCATCCAAATTTTTCTTCCAATAATTATGTTTACTTATACTATACCTACGCAGAAAGCGGGGGGCAAACGCTAAATCGAGTGGTCAGAATGACCTATGAAAACGGACAGCTACAAGATGAGGAAATTATTGTGGATGAGATTCCTGGAGCGCCAAACCACAATGGAGGCAGAATAAAATTCGGCCCTGATAATTTCCTGTACATAACAACTGGAGACGCACAAAATCCATCTCTTGCCCAAAACACAAAAAGCTTGGCTGGAAAAATCCTAAGAGTTGCAGATTCTGGCGATCCTGCGTCTGGAAATCCATTTGGTAACGCCGTATATTCATATGGACACCGAAACCCGCAAGGACTTGCCTGGGATGAAAACGGGAATCTTTGGTCAACAGAACACGGCAGATCCGGAGTGCTATCTGGGTTGGACGAGCTTAATTTGATAGAAAGAGGCAGAAATTACGGCTGGCAGATTATCCAAGGAGATGAAACAAGAACCGGAATGGAAACTCCAAAACTTCATTCCGGAAACGATACCTGGGCTCCCGCAGGAGCGGCTTTTGTAAACAATTCTCTATTTTTCGCAGGACTAAGAGGTCAAGCTCTATATGAATCCCGCCTGCCAGCGCCTGAGCGCAGCGATGGCGGGCAGGCGGTTATAACAAATGACGAAAAAATCTCACTAAACGAGCATTTCAAAACAGATTTCGGCAGACTTCGAGAAGTAATCTTGGGTCCTGATAATCTTTTATATATTACAACAAGCAATCGCGACGGCCGCGGCAATCCTATAATTGATGATGATAAAATAATCAGAGTAAATCCAAGCAAATTATAAAATTTGCCCAAAGCATGAGAAAAACTTACATCTTAATAATAATTGGATTTATAACAGTTTTGGTATTAATTCCCATAAAACTTCTTTTTCTAAATCAAACGGATTCTCCTAAAAAAACTTCTGCTATATCAACTCCCTCTCCTGCTTTAATAGCACCAAAAAATGTAGATTACAAAGCAAGATTCGCGATTTTTACCAATGGGACAAAACGAGTTTTTACTGCGCCTATGTACCACAACCTCTCTGAAGATGTTTACATCGAGGCTTCTGATCCATCCGTCGTGCATGTCAAAAAAGAGGGAAAAACATGGATGAATTTTTTCCTAACGCTGCCTTTCAAACTAGATAAAAATTGTCTGACAACGGGCACAAATGAAACTTTTTGCGCAACGCCAAATTCGACTCTCAAATTTTATCTCAACGGAATAAAAAAAGAAGACTTGTTACTCACTCCGATTAAAGACGGGGATGTGGCAGTAATAAGCTACGGGTCGGAAAACGAAACACAAATAAAATCACAGCTAGAATCCATCGAAAAACCCCAATAATATTTATCGCAGGATCAATTCCTTCATATACTTTATGCTATATGGATTGTTGATGCGATAAGCTTATGCTTTGGCAGAACAAACCTTGCAGTCATTCATATGGGTCGCTGCAAGATAAACTCCAGAAACTCCAACTAGGATATAAACTATCTGCTCAACCCCTGGGACTGAAGATAAAATTACATTAACAAGGTTAAAATTTAAAAGACCTAGCAAGCCCCAATTGACCGCCCCAACAATTACAAGAATAAACGCAGTCATGTGAAGCATTTTCATTTATAAATCACCTCCTTCCAGAATAATAAATTCTAATTACTACGCTATCAGTAATTCAAGAAATTTGCAACAAATGATTTTCTTATAAGATTTACTTCGAGCTCTTTAAAGCAAAATGCATTATAATATAGATTGCTATGCGGAATATTTTAAATATCATCAAAATCTCAAAACCCCTCCATCATCTCGTCTGGATTTTGGCGATTCTAATCCTTCTTTCCTCTACTCTTGCGCTGGTAGCACCGGTGCTTTCTAAATTTATTGTCGATGAGATTGTGGCTCAAATTCAAAGCGAGGGCGGAGATATTGAAAGACTAATTTTTCTAATTATCCTCGCCTTTGTGATGAACTTTTTAAGTCTTGCCATAACAACAGTTAGCGACAGGGTTGGAGACCATTTCGGAGGCAGAATCAGAAAATTCCTTACAGAAAGGTTTTACGACAAAGTACTCAAACTTCCCCAAAGCTATTTTGATTCAGAAGTCTCGGGAAAAATTGTAAATCAGCTCTCGCGGGGTATTTCATCCACCCAACAATTCCTAAATACAGCAACCAATTTTATTTTGCCTACATTTCTGCAGAGCGCATTTACAATCGCTGTTCTTGCTTACTACAATCTGCCCATTGCTTTTTTTACATTCATCCTCTTCCCTATTTACCTTTTACTTAGCTACTATTCGACTGTCAAATGGGGCAAGGAGGAAGTAAAGAAAAATCAGATAGAAGACTCAACAAGAGGAAGGATTCAAGAAGTCATCTCCAATATAAAACTCGTCAAAGGCTTTATCATGGAGAAAGTCGAGTTTGGTACTCTATCTAAAAACCTCGATAAAAGTAACAAGATCTATGCTGTCCAAAGCAGAACTTTCCATATATTTAACTTCTTCAGGGGCTTATCGCTTAATATAATTCTTTTTGCCATAAATATTATTGTATTTTACAATACTTTCAACGGCAGTCTCTCGATTGGAGAAATGGTGCTTATCCTCCAGCTTGTCAATCAAGCCAGGCTTCCCCTATTTGCGATGTCATTTATCTTGACAGAGCTTCAAATGGCGGAAACAGGATCGAAAGAATACTTTGAAATATTGGGCCTTCCATCAAAAGAAAACTATACCACAAACTTTATCGCAGCAAAAATCAAAAATCCTACTATCTCATTTAGGAAAATCAGCTTTTCTTATGAAAAATCCAATTCAGTGCTGAATGATGTAACGTTTCGAATAAACACGAACGAGAAGGTAGCGCTTGTCGGCCATAGCGGAGCTGGCAAAACAACAATTGTTAACTTGATTCTTAAGTTTTATGAACCGTCATCTGGCGACATATTGCTTAAAGACAAAAAATACAAAGAACTTTCTCACTCTTTCATCAGAAATAATATCGCCCTTGTTTTTCAAGAAAATGAACTATTCTCTTCAACCGTACGGGAAAACATAACGTATGGAAGCATCAGCGCAACTGAAAAAGATATAATAAAGGCTCTTAAACTAGCTAACGCCTATGAATTTGTGAAGAAATTGCCAAACGGAATTGAGTCGCAAGTTGGCGAGCGAGGAGTGAAGCTCTCAGGCGGACAAAAACAAAGAATCCAGATATCAAGGGCGATTCTCAAAAACTCACCTATTTTGATCCTTGATGAAGCAACATCGTCGCTGGATGCAAAATCCGAAAAAGAAGTTCAGGACGCCTTAGCGAACTTAATGAAAGATAAGTTGGTAATTATTATAGCCCATAGATTTTCAACTATACAAAACGTAGACAAAATAATAGTTATTGATAATGGAACAGTCGTTGACAGCGGCACACCTTATGATCTGGCAAAAAACCCGGGACTGTATCAAGATCTTCTCCAATACCAAATCGCCGGAAATAAGAAATTACTTGAGAAGTTTGAGATATATTAACCCCTCTCTTTAGGTCTAATAATTTTACCCTTGTTATGAAATATTGGTAACTCAGCAGAGTGTCCTGCAATTTCCTTCTCCCTCATAGAAATACAGAAATGACTAAGACTATTTCCAAATGCTAGTCCACTTACTAGACTTCCTTCTATTTCTTTAGTAATATTCCCATTTTTAAAATGAAATTTTCCCTCAGCCCCAAAAAACTCTCTATCGATACTAATACCACCAATCTTGTCAACTTCTTTATCTACTTCTCCAAGTCTCTCTTCGGAGCACACAAAAGTAAAGAAGAAAATTTCTGGTGTTTTCGATTCCCGCTCTCTCATTTTTCAGAAATTAAAAAACTATTTTATCATAGCATAAAAGCAAATCACAAATTTTAAAGCCCAAATCTGCAATGGACAACTAATTTATGCGATCGCATTTTTTAGTTGTCAATAAAACTAATCTTGGCAGATGAATTGATAAGACGCGCCCGGGGATCAAAAAATCAAGGAGTTTAAAAAAACTGTTATTTCTTCGGTTTAAAATTGAGTGCTGCTGAGTTGATGCAGAAGCGTTGGCCTGTCTCTGTCGGACCGTCGTTAAACAAATGACCTAAGTGTCCTCCGCAGTTTTTGCACAAAACCTCTGTCCTTTGCATCCCCAAAGAATTATCATCTCTAAATTCAACATTTCCTTCCAGACTTTTGTCAAAACTCGGCCATCCGCAGTCGCTGTCGAATTTGGTATCTGAGGAAAAAAGAGGGCTTCCACAAGCAGCACATTCATACATGCCGGTCTCGAAATTTTTGTAAAACTTTCCGGTAAATGGAGCTTCTGTTCCCTTCTCGCGAAGAACTCTGTACTGCTCTGGGGTTAATTTTTTTCTCCAATATTCATCGGGTAATTTTTTTACATCGTCCATGAAGCTAAAGTTGTTTATCACTTCCCACGATTATAACTACATCAACATCTTCCGATTCTTCCAATTCCTCACTTGCATCAAGAATGAACTCCTCCTCAAGTAACTCTTTTAGTTTGTCCAAAAATTCTTCCGAAACATCTTCCTTTGCCTGAATAACTGTGCCTTCGTAATCCGCTGTATCTGCATTGCCAATCTCCTCTACGCTAAACTCTTCATCTTCAAGAATACCTTGTACTCTAGCAGCTTCTCCTGCAATACCGCTTCCGTTCAAAACTTTTATTGAATACTCTGAAAGATCCAGTTCAATTTGCGCAGAATCGGTTGCTGGAGTAGGCACAGCTTGTGTAGGAGTGGGCGTCAACTTATCTGGCGCAAAGACCTGCTTTAGTACATTTTCTCTAAAATACCATAAAGCTCCACCTGCCAAAATCAAAACAAGAACCACAACGGCAATAATTATCCATAGTTTTTTCTTTTTGGGCTCATCCATATTTACGCTCTGCGGCTCTGATTCTTGTCCTGACTTTTCTCTTATTACACCGCTACTAAAAGTTGAATCCTGACTAGCTTCCATACCTGAAGTACTAGTTACTGCTGGCGTCTGTTGAGATGACAACGAACTAGGAGGCGAGTTTGAAAGTGAACCTTCGGATTTTTGATCTTCAGGCTTAGACGGCAGAATGTCTGGATTTTGTGTATCAGATTGAGCCTTTGGCTCTTTTTTAGAATCATCTCCCACAACGCCTGCTGACATCACAACTGGACTGGCTACAGACACCAATGGCTCTTTAGTTAATTCGGGCTTACTTTCTGCAGCTAAAGTCTCTGGTTGTGGGACGACTACTTTTGGAGTCTCTTTTTCCTCAGAAGCCTCTTCTACTGAAACATGCTTCTTTTCAGCTTTGTGAAACTTGTGCGTTTTTGATGCTGATTTATGTTTCGCGTGAGCCTTCTTTTTAACTGCCATATGTCTACCATACCAACTTTTTTTCCACCTGGCAATACCCTATATTAAACTTTCTTTACCACTGACTTATTTCCCTTGTCTTCTACATCATATCCTATTTCTTTTATTTTATTTCTAAGTTTATCTGCCATGTCAAAGTTTTTCTGTCTTCTAAACTTATCCCGTTCTTTTATTAGTTTTGTAACCTTCTCTGGAATTTCTAATTTTTGATTTTTGATTTTTGATTTTTGATTTTTCGCTAGATCCAGTCCCAAAACTTTGTCAAATTTAAACAAACTTTCGGCTTTAGCACTAGTGGGATAATCCGACCTGACTAACTCCCAAACAATACTTAGAGCTTCCGGCATATTCAGATCATTGTTTATTGCATCCAAAAATCTCTGTTCGTACTCTGCGCAGCCAATTCTTGGTTTTTCCCACGCCACCATAGTCTCCTTTAACCGATTCAAAGCAGTCTGAGCTCCCTCCAAAGCTTCAAATGTAAAGTTCATCTTTGATTTGTAATGAGTCATCATGGTTAAATATCGAAATGCAAGTGCATCAAATCCCTGCCTGCCGCCAGGCATGACGCGTTTTTCTATTTCAGATATAGTATAAACATTTCCTTTAGAGCGAGACATTTTTTCTCCATCAACCAGCAAATATCCTCCATGCAACCAATAATTAACAAATTTTTTACCAGACGCTCCCTCGCTTTGGGCAATCTCATCCTCGTGATGAGGAAAAATCAAGTCTTCCCCCCCTGTGTGTATATCGAACGTCTTTCCTAGGTATTTTATGCTCATGGCAGAACACTCTATATGCCAGCCGGGAAATCCGCTTCCCCAAGGACTATCCCATTTCATAAGCCGATCTTTTTCTGCTTTTTTCCATAAAGCAAAATCCGCGCTGTCTTTTTTGTCAGTCTCAACCGATATGCGCACAGCCTCAAGCAAGTTATCCATCTTGTCCAAAGTATTTCCAGAAAGCATCCCGTAATCTTTGAACTTTTTGACATCAAAATAAATATTGCCGTCACTTTCATATGCTATCTCTTTTTTCAAAAGCAACTTAATCATCTCAATCATTTCATTGATGTGCTCTGTTGCCTTAGGATACACGTTGGCTTTTAGAATATTGAGTTTTTTCTCATCTTCTAGAAATAAACTTGTGTAATACTGCGCTATTTCCAAAGGTGTTTTTCCTTGATCCATGGCTTCTTTGATAATTGGATCTATGTTTTGAGCATGGTGTCCCTGTCCAACTTGGCGCATGTGTCCAACGTCTGTAATATTTTTTATATGAGTTACTTTAAATCCGTTATATTCAAGCATTCTTCTTAGAAAATCAGCCATAAGGTAGGTTCTAAAATTTCCAATATGAACTTCGCGGTAAACTGTAGGACCACAGGTATAGATTCCCACATGGGGCGGATTGATCGGTTTAAAATCCTCAATCTTACGACTAAAGGTGTTATACAGTTTTAGCATATTTTTAGTGTCATGCTGGATTCATTTCAGCATCTCGTTTTCTCAGGATTTAGATCCTGAACCAAGTTCAGGATGACAAGGAAAGCGTTATCCTGCTATCCCCGGATTCTTCTCTGCAGTCCCCTGCTTTACTGTCGGAGACAATTCTTTTTTCTTTTTCTCCTGTTTTTGAAAATCCAACGTCTCCATTTTCTTTTTTTCCTCTTCTTCTTTTTCTTTTATTTCTTCTGTAGTTTCTTTTTGTTTTTTTAGAGGATTGAATGTAGGGTCGTAATAAGTATCTTTATGCTGCTGTAGCCAAAGCTGCTGCCGGGTTGCTACCATTTTCTGCAACTCCTGCGGGGTTTTTTTAGGATTTTCTTCAATTACTGCTTCTATGATTTTGTCGGGCGGGGTTTTTTTAATATCTGACTTCTCATACATTTTCTTAACTACCTCAAGGGTTGCTTTTTTAGAAGGCGTATTTGCGTCGTCTGCGGGCGTTGTCTGATTTTGGTTTTTTCGAGGCTTTGTGCCCGCCTGCTCCTCTACTTTCTCTACTGATTCCAATGGTTCATTTACTATCTGTTTTCCGGTTTCTTTTTTAACATCCACAACAAGGCTTCCCGGATCATTGAGATACCCCAATTTATTCATAACAATAGAGCTCTATTCTACATGATTAAAACCTCCATTTGCAAAAGTCGACTTAATTATCAGCAGCAGTTACCCTCCTTTTCTCTCTGATCTTGTTATAAAACCTGTCAGTCCACTCACCCATATTTTGTGATTCATTAAACATATTTTTCATCTCATCAAGACTAAATTTTGATATCCAGCTTCTGGTCAACTTTACATCCTTCGTTGAAAAATTAGTAGAAAAACGTTTTTTGTTCGCCTTGGAAATCAAATATTCTGTGACAGTCCTTGCAATAAGCTCATCATCTACAAGCTTATCAAATATATATCTTCTCATTACCTCTTCCCTATAAAGAAATTGCATTGGCATTGTGCTAATTTCCCTTGATGTTTCGAAATCTTTCTTCAAATCATGGTACAAATGAGTATTTGCAACTCCAATATCAATCAATATGCTCAATTTCTCTTTTTCCGCCAACTCCGGATTTGAGTCAATTACCTCCTGTATCTTAGGTTTCAAATGTTCAAGCATGTAAGATCCTCTCTCCTTCTCAATAGCGGAAAGATTTTTCAAATAATCTCTCATGGAGTTTAGAGATTCATTGAAATCAGATCCAAATTTAATTTTAGGAAGAATACTTCCATCTGCTCTATCTACTAAAGGATGGCCACCGGGTACGTCTATTATAGTAATTGCTTTTCTTGAATTATTAATTACTTCGAAAAACTCTCTATCTCTTTCATAATTTGTTTGGTCTTTTGCTCCCCAATGCTCCAACATTTGCTCAACATCAGTACCTCCGCTGGAAAGCTTTCGCAAGTCGCTTAGATATTCTGACTCCCAACCAAATACTTCAGGGATATAAATGTCTATTTCTTGAAGCTGATCTCTGAGGCCTTTGATATCAAACGCAGACCTGTGTTTGCTGTTAAAAAATTTAATTTCAACCCTGTGGTCCCCAATTTTCTTTTCCCCCTGAAACAAACCATTTAAACCCGCTTTTAACAATTTGACCCCGGCATTCTCGCTACCTAAAGCTAAATCTTCAGTTGCAATCTGATCCAATTCTTTTACTTCACTTACTCCATCCATACGCTTATTTTAGTGGAAAAAAGAAGTCTTATGATAAAAACGGGTAAATCCCAATACAAGCTCTTTCATTTTACTCTGCAGAAGCTTCATTTGGCGGAACAAACGGCTTCGCCATTAACTCATCAATTTCCTGTTCAGAATGTGGAATCACAACGCCTTTATTTATCATAGCATCAGCCAGCCTTTCGGGAGGAGTTAAATTTCCCTGGTTAAAAATATTCTTAATCTCTTCAAGATTAAACATTGAAAAAACTTTTCTTTTGAACATTGCGATTTTACTATTTCTTCTAATTTCCGATTGCATCTCCCTGTCATACAATTTATCAAAAACCTCCTCACAATAAATCCGAGCTAACAATAAATCACCAACTTTGTTTTCCCTATCAAAAATGAATTTCCTTACTCCCTCGCTTTTAAAATCATATATCATTGGGCTATTGTCAAAAGTTCTATCCGATTCGTACCCAGATTTTTTGACAGCATGATATACTCCGGTATGAAATCCACCCAATGTCATCAAAACATTTACATCCTCTTTTACTTTCAATTGTTGATCATTTGCCAATAATTCTCGAATTTTGGGACTGATTTGAGAAATCATATATTGCTCTCTCACTCTATGTCTATCCGCAATATTTTCAATATTAGATCTTGTAGAATTAAGTACTTGATCAATATACGCATTATCAGTATGTCCGACTTCACTCTCTTGTGCGATTAGATAATCGCTCGGAATATCAACAATAGTTATCTTCTTTTGCGTATCAAAGAGTGCCTCAAGCTGGGCGTAGCTGTAACCGCTCAAAGCTCCACCCCATTCTTCATCAACATCATCCGCAGTTTTTACCCCCGCAGCTACGTCCCTATAAGTTTGCAATACATCCTCATCCCACTCTTCTGCCTCCGGAATCACTATGTCTGAATTTCTCACTTCTTGCTTGAACTTCTCCGCATCTTTCTCGGATTCATGATAACCGAATAAAAAAGACAATTTTATATTTGGGTCTCCAGGTCTCCTTTCACGGTTCACAGCATCATTGACTGAAGAGGCAAAATTCCTTTCATGATCTAACTCTTCCCCTTCTATTTTTTCCGCTTGCTTATCAATTTCTCCGCTTTCCTCCATCAATATTCACTCCTCCCCTCCATCGCCCGCTCCAGTGTCAGGTGGTCAGCGTATTCCAGATCAGCTCCGGTCGGGAGTCCCCGTCCTATCCTCGTAACTTTTAAATTTGAATTTTTAACTTTTAACTGTTTGGAGATGTACATCGCTGTTGACTCTCCCTCCATTGTAGGGTTTGTTGCTAAGATAACTTCTTTTATCGCTGTCCCGTTTGATGAATTATTGACTCTCTCAAGAAGCTGTCTGATATAAATCTCATCAGGGCCAATATTATTTAAGGGATCAATCTTTCCATGCAAAACATGATACAAGCCATTGTATTTTCCGCTTCTCTCAAGCGCCAAGACATCCAAAGGTTCCTCAACAACGCATATAATTGATTTGTCTCTCCTTGGATCATCACAGATATCGCAGGGGTTTTTGTCAGCGATAGTAAAACAGGCAGAACAAATGATTGTCTGGTTCTTTAGATTCGAAACAGCCGATGCGAACTTGTCCAACTCATGCTGTGGAACATGCAACAGATAATACGTAAGCCTGCTCGCGCTCTTCGGCCCAATACCAGGCAACCTTTCAAATGATTCTATAAGATTTTGAATTGCTTTTGGTATTTTCATATTGAAATCTTTGAAATTAGATATTTTTGACGTTTTTGATCTTGATTTTTTTGATTCCTTGATTTCTTGAATTCAAGACCTCAAGAATTCGAAATCAAGAAAATCCAACTTCCATCTTCAAGAATTCTTTTTTAACTCTGTGGCTATCAACTCTGTCACCGACAAAACCTCAAGCTTTTCAAACTGCTTCTCTTTAAGAACCTCAATTGTATCTGTTACATATACCCTTTTAACTTTTGACTTCTGTAAAAGCATACTTGCGTCCTTGGAAAAAACAGGATGCGTGGCAAATACTACAATTTCTGTTGCCCCTTTTTTGGCAAGAAGATCAGCCGCAACAGCAATAGTTGATCCCGTTGAAATCATATCATCCACAATAACCGCGTATTCTTTAACCTTGCCATGAATTGTTTGTGCTTCAATTATGCCGCTTTTAAGATCTCTATTCTTTTCAATTGCGGCGTATGGCATACCTCCAAGCATTTTTGACAAAATTTCAATCCGCCTAATTCCGCCCATGTCGGGAGAGACCAAAACTACATTTGGCATTTTTTTGATGTTTTCCGCAAAGAGAGAAAGAGCTGACAAATGAACAGCTGGGATATGAAAAAGTTCAGGAATTTTAATCGAGTGCAGATCAACAGTAATGACTCTGTCTACGCCAACTGCTTCCAGTATCCTTATTACAACCTCGAGAGAAACCGCCTCTCCGCTTCTAAATACATGATCCTGTCTTTGGTAACCAAGATATGGAATAACAGCGGTAACGTTTTTTGCACCGCTTCTTTTCAAGGCGTCCGTGATAAATAAAAGCTCCATGTAGTTTTTGTCCGTATCTGTAGAAGTACTTTGGATAACCACGCAATCCTCGTCAACCACTTCATCAACGACTCGAATCCTCTTTTCCCCATCTGGAAATATATGCAATTCGATCTCCGATAATTTCAACTTTAGCTCTTTAGCAACATTTTGAGCCAAAGTTTTACTTGCTGTTCCGCTGAAAATCTTCATACTTCAATTCATTCGGTATGACCCTGAGCCTGTCGAATGGGTCATCTGCTTTATCCCCCCAGCAAACCTTTAATGCCTCCTGTCATTCCGCTTAGCTTTTTTGCTGCTGCTTCTTGAGATTTTTTTACAGCTTCATTTACTGCTTCTTTTATGTCGTTGTCCGAGCGGCCATTTGTTTCCAGAGTTTTTAGCTTCTGATCGCCAGTTATTACTATGTGCACGCCGTTTTTGTCAACTTCAATCTCCTCTGCTTGCAGTTGGCGCTGGATCATCATTGCCTGATCCCGCATTTTTTTCAATTCTCCTAATTGTTGAAACGGATTTCTCATATTTTCAAACACCTCCTTCCATTTTTAACACTACCGAAATAGCTATTGGACTTCCCGCAATTTCCTCGCTGACCTTCCTAAGAATTTCTCTTGTCTTTTTTTCCTCCAATTTTTCCTTATGAAACTTGTATTTTGCCTCAATCACAAGCTTTTTACTATCATAGCTTTTCAGGATGCATCCGCGCAATACCCCAGCGATGGAATGGTTATAGGCCTTCACTTTATTAATCAACTCTTGCCAGAAATTATCCACTACAGCGGCGCGGGGAGCCTCTGCGCGAAACGTACTCTTCACTGTTTTCTCTGAACCGACATTTGACAGAGCAGCGTGCAATGAAGCTTTTTCGTCAACTGATCGTGTGTTTCCGCTGGGCTCTGGAGAGTCGTTGAGTCGACGAGACGACCCAAGCGCACCCTTCGCCAACCCCCACTCCACAATTACCAATTCAAGCGGCATTTGAGACAATACAGCATATTTCAATTCCCCATGCGCCTTTGATAACAACTCTACAAGTTCCTTAATTTCTTCAATTTCTAACTTTTGACCCCGATTTGATCGGGGTTCACTTTCCCCAATTCCTACTTGTGCCAAAAGCATCTCATGCAATTCTGATATCAGTTGTTCAATAATGTATTTAAAATCCATACCTTGATCGGCTATTTCTGCTACTAGCCTCAATCCTGCGGGCGCGTTTTTCTCAGACAAAAATTCAATCATCTTTAATACTTGATCTTTGATATTTGATCTTTTATATTTTTCTTCCACAAATTCCCTAGTAATTTTCTTTCCTTTTGAAAACAAAGTGATTTCTTCTAATATTTTTGACCCATCTCTAAAGCTTCCGTCCGAAAGACTGGCGATAAATTCCAAAGCTTCCTTGTTTATTTCCAATTTTTCTTTTTTTACAATTCTTTCAAACGAACGAACCAATTCTTCTACTGTTGCTTTCTTAAAAGTGATATGAAAACAACGAGATGCTATGGTTGCCGGAACTTTATGCGGCTCTGTAGTGCAAAGTACAAAAATAACATGACCTGGCGGCTCCTCCAGGGTCTTGAGAAGCGCATTAAATGCCTCTGTGGTCAACATGTGAACCTCATCAATAATGTAAACCTTCCTCCGAGCCCTAGCTGGCGCAAGTCTTATCTTTTCTCTAAGATCCCTAACTTCATCAATCCCTCTGTTTGACGCTCCATCAATCTCGAGTACATCAATATTAGTGCCGTTTGTGATTGAGATGCATTGGTCACAAGTGTTGCAGGGCTCCACACCTTTTCTTTTTTCGCAGTTAACTGCCTTTGCCACAATTCTTGCCGCAGATGTTTTCCCCAAGCCTTTTGGACCTGTAAAGAGAAATGCGTGTGCAATGTCCTTGGAAGACAAAACAGAAGAAAGTAAATCTCTTACTTCTTCACTGTCGAGGTCTTCAATTTTTTGAGGGCGATACTTTCTGTAGAAAACCATACCTTTGTTATTTATGGTTCATTCCTAGCAAATGACCGAGTCCGTGTTCGACAAGTTGATCTATTTTATCATCAACAAGCATCTCTTCTGCTGCCGACTCTTTTATAACCTGAGGATAGGAAATCACAATATCTCCAAGTCGTAAAATTTCTTTTGGCAGATAGCTCGAGTCCCCTTCTGTCAGAGAAAAAGACAAGACATTTCGCGTCTTGTCCTCGCCTTTGTATTTTTTGCTTAACAGTCGCATTTTCCGATCACCAATTATGGCAATGGAAACTTCCAGTGGACCGTTGATTCCATGTCTTTTCAAAATACCATCAACAATGCCTCTAATACGCTTTTTGTTAACTTTGTATCTGCTCTCTACGAAAATTGGGATTGTTATATTCATTTTATGCCCAAACTTTTTTTTGACGTCTGCTTTCTTCCCGCTTTAGCTTTCTAGCCAAAGAGGGCTTCACATAAAACGCGCGTCTTTTTGCCTCCTGCAAAATCCCTTCGTTTAAAACCATTCTTGAGAATTTTCGAATTAGAGAATCATCTGTATCTCCAGGCATTTTCTTAACAACTACCATAAAAACTTGCACCCCCTCTCAAAATGTCATTCTGAGCGAAGCAAAGAATCTACCTGCCCGCCATCAGCTCGTGCCGAAGGCAAGTGCAGGCGGGGATCCTTCGACTTCCAGCCTCAGGATGACAATGATGACAATACTATTATAGTACAAAAGAGGGGAAGAAGAAAGAAGACATTAGACCTTAACCTTACTTCCAATTTTTCCCATCAAGTGAATATGCAAATGGTCTATTATCTGCGCTCCGCCGCCATTGACCACCAAACGATATCCCTTATCTTCAATTTGTTGCTCGCGAATCATTTTTTGAATAATTTCTCTCATTTTTCCCCAAAGCCCTGCGTCTTCAAGTGCCAAAAAATCCGCAATATGTTTTTTTGGAACTATCAAAAGATGAATTGGGGCTACGGGATGAATGTCGGGGAAAACCATAACATCGTCATCTTCATAACTGAATTCTTTTGCAATTTCTTTGTTGGCGATTTTACAGAAAATACAATCATTCATATCTTTTCCAGTACTTTTATTATATCAAGCAAACTCAACCTCGTCGGCCGCATCTTCGGATTCTTGACCGAACCGTTCAAAAGCATTTTTTTTCCGATATGTAAAAACCACGTAGCACTCGGGTCCATTTTCTTCAGCTTTTCGTATGCTAAGGTCAAATCTATATCGTCTTTTTTATTTTGAGAGGGCATAGCCTTTATCCTAACATATCCTTTTCTAGGATCTTTTCTAATTACCGCAACATATCCCATTTTCTGTGCAAGTTTTAAAACCGTATCATTAATTGTTTCAAAACCCATGCCTTTCCCAAACCGAGTATCAAATTTTATCCCTTTTTCTGCTATCTCTTTCTCCGCCCAAATTCTGTTTTCGAATTCGTGAAGAATCGCATCCAAACACTCGCTTACAAAATCAACGTAATATTCATCCTGATCCATCTTTGCAAGTTTCAAGCCATCCAAAATAGAAAGTAGAGAAAATTCATGATAGTCAGCTGTCGTGTCTTCCCAAAAAACCTCTTTGAAATGATCAATATCAACGACAGCTTTAACCATCCTTGAAATCGCCTGTTCCCTATCCCTCTGTTTTTCTGTCTGTAAATTTTGCGCTTTGCGCTTTGCGCTTTGCGCTTTGATATACTCCCATGTCAAACTAGCTCCGCAAACTTCATCCGAGGCTGTCTGATGATGATCCAAAGGCCCCAGTCCGGTATCCACATGAATTACTTCATGTCCATTAATTATTTCAACTACATCTATTGCGCGGGGAGCCTCGGCATGAGACGAACTCTTGAATAACACGGCACTAGAGTCGGTATTAGAAAGATCTGCTTGTGCAAGGTTTGAGGGTTGTTTTAAGTTTGGGCTGGAAGAGTCGTCGAATTGACGAGGCGACCTCAGCGCGTTTCTACTCAATCTCTCTCCCGCAGGCACAAACCTCACCTCCGTGCTATCCCATCCCGGCAGAAATTTTCTGATAAGCCAAGCTGATGTAATCGCATCCAAATCCGGAGATGCATGCGTAACAATAATTCTCATTTTAATCGCTTCAAAACTTCATCTATGTTTAAAAGTTCAGTTTTTGACTCTGATCTCTTCTTCCACTCGATCTTCTCGCCTGTTTTTTGTGAAACAACCAATCTCACAGGAATCCCGATCAAATCAGCGTCAGCAAATTTCTCCCCGGCCGACACGTCATCTCTATCGTCGAATAAAACTTCAACCCCTGCTTTTTGTAATTTATCATATACTTCGTCCCCTCTGCTTTTGATTTTTGATTTTTTACCCTGAGCGTTGTCGAAGGGTTGATTTTGCGTGACTCCTCGGAGGTGGATCAAATGAACATCAAACGGTGCCACGCTCTCCGGCCAAACAATCCCTTTATCATCGTTATGAACCTCAACAATCGTACCTATTAATCTAGTTATGCCTATTCCATAACTCGCGAACCAAAAAGGTTTTCTCCCGCCTTTTTGATCGGTAAACATTCCATCCATCTTCTCCGAGTAATATGTCCCCAGAGGAAAAATATTCCCAACTTCGATTGTCTTTGCCCGTTTTAACGGTCCATGCCCGAGATCGCATTGTTTACCCTCTTTTACCGGGCTAACCTCCGCATTTGCAGAAAAATCTCCGCCAGGGCAGTAGATAATTTCATCTTCTCCTGACTGCGCAAGAACTTGAAATTCATGTGTTTTGCTTTTAGTGAATACTCCTCCATCTGCCTCTGTAACTATAACGTCCAAATTCATTCTTTTAAATGTCTTTATGTAAGCCTTTGTTATCTCTTTGTAATATCTCATAAAATCCTCTTCTGATTCATGCGCGCTATACAGATCTTTCATCAGAAATTCTCTTCCGCGAAGGATACCGGATTTTGCACGAGCCTCGCTCCTGAATTTTGTCGAAAAATGATAAACTTTTACCGGAAGATCTTTGTAGGATGAAACATGCTTTCTCAGAAGATTCATCACGATTTCTTCATGCGTGAAAGAAAGAGCGTATTCTTTCTCGTTTTTTTCAAATTGATACATCACCTCTTTTGCTTTGTCCCAACGCCCCGTCTCGTTCCAAATTTCCTTGGGATGAAGAAGGGGCATTAAGATCTCCTCAGCTCCCGTATCATTCATTTCCTCTCTTACAATTTGCTCAATTTTTTGCTCAACCTTTCTGCCTAAGTGTAAAAGCGTATAGGATCCCGCCATCAGTTTATCTATAAATCCTCCACGAAGTAAAAGTTTCGCATTTATAGAAACTTCATCCTTTGGGGAATCTTTAAGGGTTTTTCCAAGTAATTTAGAATATCTCATTCTAGTAAAGTTTTCCTCCTATCACAGCTTCATTCTTATCCGGAACTGCCAGAACACATTCATGATTCTCATCCGGAACTCCAAGAGTAAGAACCTCCGACAAAAAGGAACCGATCTGCCGAGGTGGAAAATTTACAACACCAAGAACTAATTTTCCATCCAAATCTTCTTTTTTATAGTGTTTGACAAGTTGCGCGCTGGATCGTTTTAATCCAATTTCTTCTCCAAAATCAATCGTTAGCTTAAATGAAGGCTTTCGTGCTTCTGGAAAATCTTCGACTTTTACAATTTTTCCAACACGAATATCTAGTTTTTGAAAATCATCAATCGTCGCCATATTCAATTTTTCTTAGTATACCATCCACCCCCTGGCAAATCCAGTTCCTAAATTTTCCCATTGTCAAATTTTTAAAAAATGATAAAATATCCCTATAGTTTTTATGGTCAGACCCGAACAAGCAGTTTCACTTCCATTTGTCATTAAGGACAATCTTTCAGCCCCGGAAGCAGAGCAAATATTATTTAGTCAAGCAAAGAAAAATAGAATCATTACCTGTTTTATTAGAGACGAATATGGTCAACTTACTTTCGTGACTAGAAAACCCCAAAACGTAATAGAAGAGGTAGATGCTGTCTGAGTGTCAGTTCTTTTCGAAGAATTAAAACAGGCAGAAACGATTGTTATTGCGAATTCTGCCGAAAATGTCGTACAAAGAAAACAAAAGAAATAAACTACCTCTTTCTAATCTCGTGGCCGCCAAAGGCATTGCGAAGCGATGAAATTAGTTTTGCGGTAAATGATTCTTGAATAGATACGTCTTCTTGAGACCTCTTTCTAAACTCCAATGCCTTTTCAATCAATTCAACCGGCACATTTTCTTCTCTCGCTTGATTAACTGTCCATTCGGCCTCCCCTGTTGCCTCAATGCTTCCAACAACTTGGGACAAACTTGAATCCCGAGAAAACACCTCTGCTGTCCGATCCATAAGAAATCCTGAAACAATAGTTCCCTTTTGAAAAAGCTTTGAAACTTTTGTCAAATCCAATTTGTACGGTGATTTTTCCAAAATGCCAAATCCTTCTCCGATTGACTGCATCATACCGTATTCGATGCCGTTGTGAACCATCTTTACAAAATGCCCTGCTCCGCCCTCGCCAAAGTACTCATGTCCACCATTTGGTTTTGCTAAACTATCCAAAATGGGACTGACAAACTCATACGCGCTTTTATCCCCACCAACCATCAAAGGATATCCTTCTTCTGCTGCTATTATGCCACCTGAAACTCCAATGCCTAAAAATTTTATGTTTTTAGCCTTGAGTTCTTCGTATCGCCTCTGCGTGTCCTTAAAAAATGAATTTCCTCCGTCGATAATAATATCGTCTTTTTCTATATACTTTAAAACTTCATCCAAAATATTCTGCGTAGTCTCTCCAGCCGTCACCATCACCCAAACAACCCTCGGCTTGTCTATACTCTTGACCAATTCTTCGATTGTTTCTACATTTTTTAATTTATGCGCCGAACGATTCCAAGCGATTATTTCATGCCCTTCATCAAGAAGTTTTGTTACCATCCTCGAACCCATTTTCCCTAGTCCAATAAACCCCAATTTCATAATTTTATCTTACCATACTCCCTACTTTCACTTCTTTCAAAGGCTTCAACAAAACCGGTTTCCCATCATCATCTGCCGCCAAAACCATTCCCTGGCTTTCGACTCCTTTGAATTTCCGAGGTTCTAAATTTACAACAAAAGTAAACTCTTTTCCCACCAATTCTTCAACTGAATAAAACTCCGCGATCCCTGACACAATTTGTCTCTTTTCGCTATTAAAATCAACTTCCAGTTTTAAAAGCCTATCCGCTCCCTCCACTTTTTCAGCGCTCAAAACCTTTCCCACTCTTATCTCCAGCTTCTTAAAATCTTCAAATGTAATCATTGTACTTTACTTAAATCTTCATTAAGAATAACTGGTTGAATTATTGCCAATTCGTGCGCCCATCTTGCGTCTCTAGGGTTTGGTACTGGGTTTAAAAGAAATATTCTCTTTTGCAAATAATATGCAAGTCCAATTTCCATGAGGGCAGATGTTCCAACATAGCCATTAATATTGTTTTTTGGATAGTTCAAAACAAGTATAGCATCGCTTCTTGCGATTAAATTGAAACACTGTCTTAAAATATCTTTTTCGATTGTATGCTTATAGTTTTCTTCAAGATTATCAATAAGAGACGGGTCTTCCAAATGAGATTCTATGTCTGATGGCACATCTACTATATGTCCCAGTTTTTCAAGTTTACTTTTAACGTCCATCATTTCCTCGGCAAAAGTCATACTCCCGCAAATCATAATTTTCATAATTTATTCCAGCCACTTTCTGCCGTCTTTTTCAAACAGTTCATTAGCTTCTTTTGGACCCGAAGTATTTTCGCTATAAATAGGAATTTTGAAATTCGGTAATCTGCTTTGCAGATCCCACCCCTGCAAAATCCTTGTTATAAATTCCCATGAATAGGACAATTCATCGGATCTGTTGAAAAGCATCTGGTCACCCGCGAATATATCAAGCAAAATCTTCTCGTAAGCATCGCTAACTACTTCTCTAAACTCTTCTTTGTAAGTAAACTCCATATCTACTGTTTTAAGTGAAAGCCTGGAACCAGGTGCTTTAGCAATTACGCGGATACCGATTCCCTCATCCGGCTGAATGCGGATTTTCAAGATATTTCCCTCCTCAGGGCAGCCGAATTCTCTGAATAACAAATGGCATGTTTGGATAAAAACAATTGAGATCTCAACAGTATCTTTTGGCATTTTTTTGCCCGCTCTTATATAAAACGGCACATCTCTAAATCTATCGTTATCAAAAAATGTTTTCATGGCAACAAAAGTCTCAGTCTCGGAATTTGGATTTACATTTTTTTCCTTTTTGTATCCTTGATACTGTCCTCGTACAACAGATTTTGAAACTTCCTCAGGATCAATATAGCGAAGTGCTTTTATAGCAGCAGCTCTTGCATCCCGAACTCCTTCTTTGGAAAAACTTTTAGGCTGCTCCATAACAACGGCTGTTAAAAGCTGCATTAGATGGTTTTGTCCAACGTCGCGAAGCATTCCTACGCCGTCAAAAAACGCGCCTCTTCCTCCGATTCCTTTTGATTCTCCAAAAGTGATTTGAACATGATCGATATAATTTTTGTTCCATACAGGCTCAAAAATTCCATTGGCAAATCTGAATACTACCATGTTCTGCACAGTTTCTTTACCAAGATAATGATCGACTCTAAAGATTTGTTTTTCCTCAAATATTTTTGACAATTTTTCATCAAGACTTTTTGCGGTCTCTAAATCTTTGCCAAATGGCTTTTCAATAACAAGCCGCGTCCATTTGCTGCTTCCTTGCCCGCATCCTTCGGAAAGTTTTGTTTTGCGTAGAAAATCAAGAATTGTCGAGTAATTATTAGGCGGCGTTGCTAAATAAAAAAGTCTAGTAATACATGCTCCCATTTTTTTGTCAAAAGCATTAAGTCTTTTGATTAACTCCTCATAACCTTGAACCTCGTCAAATAACCCCGGTTGATAGTAAATATTTTTAGCAAATTCTTCCCAATGATTTAGAGAGGATCCATGTTGCTTAATATTCTCGTAGGCGAGAGTTCGAAACTCATCGTCGGTAAACTTGCGCCTGGCGAATCCAATAATATAAAACTCCTTACCCAGCTGATTTTTTCTAAAAAGAGAGAAAAGAGAAGATATTAATTTGCTTTGTGCCAAATCACCTGTGGCGCCAAATATAACAATTACAAAAGGTGCATTCATAGTTTTTACTCCTTAATCAAAAAAACTCTTGCCGGCGAACCATCGGCATCAACTACTCTAAGCGGCATGCAGGTAATAATATATTTTCCAGCGGGAACTTTTGACAGATCCAACCCCTCCACATTCACTATTCCGTTTTTCAAAAGAGTTTTATGAACCGGATGTCCCGGGTTTTTACGTTTTTCAATTCCCAAAAAATCAATTCCTACCAAATATATTTCTTTTTTTACTAAATAATCTGCCCCATTTTCTGACAATGAGATGTAGGCATCCGGAAACTTTGACTGGTGAAGATATTTGTAATTTCCTGTCTTGAAAATAATTCTATCGCCTTTTTTAATATCGATATCCTTAAAATCCGATGCCAAAATCTCCTGATGGTCAATTCTTGTAAAATCAATCACTTCACATTCGCCATATAATTTCTCCGGAGTTATCTTATCAACTCCGCTTGCATTTTCTATAAAATGATTTGGGGCGTCAACATGAGTTCCTATGTGACTGCTGAAGAAAAACGTTGACTTCCCGACTCCATCCTTCTCAACCGAATTTATTTGCTCTATAGAAACTTGAGGGTCGCCCGGCCAGAGGAGCATGTTATTTTTGATTGGAAGAGTAACGTCATAAAAAATAGCCATATCCGTCAATACATGCTTTACTGAATAGGCGAGAAAAATCCGGAAAATAATTTCTGAAAATCCTGAAAAGTTACAAAAACTATCAGTATCATTAAAATCGCAAGCCCAATCCTATGCGCCATTGCCTCAACATTCGGATTTACTTTTTTTCGAGTAACCACTTCTATAAGAATAAAGAATAATCTGCCTCCATCAAGAGCCGGAATTGGTAAAATATTGAAAAATGCCAAAGAAACGGACAAGATTCCGGTTAAATTAAGAAGTTGTAAAACTCTCTCTTTTATATCTTGTATCCCCAAAATAGTTGATGTTACTGATGCGATTCCTACAGGACCAGCCACTCCTTGACTCACAGGTTCTATTGTTTTTCGCTCAATAGAAACTCTGGCTAGCTCCCCTATAATCTTAAAGTTATAAACAAGAAGATTGGTTGGATGTGTCACCCCTGAAAAAGTTTTCTGAAGGGGCGTTTGGTATTCAAGCACCGCAGTTGACATTGAGAACAGTGAAACTCCTAAAGCGCCTTCATCTTTAGGAGGAGTTTCTCTTGGAACAAGGGTTGATCTTTTTGTTTCGTTGGTCTTCAAATCCTGCCAAACAATTTCAGTTGCTTCTCCCTTCCTTGAATTAATGATTTCAATAAAATTTTCCAGGCTTTTAGTTTCTTTCCTATCTACAGAAATTATTTTTACAAATGGGGTCATGCCTGCTTTTTCTGCCGGAGAATTTTCCACAACTTCGCCCACTACAACATCGCTCACATTTTTCTGGTTAACCCCAAAAAACTTATGATCCGGCGTAAGAGGATGAATTGGCATCTGGGTTTTAAATCCCGATATAAAAAGAAAAGTGTAAAAAATTACGATAGCCAAAATCGTATTCATCAATACGCCGGCAACTACAACTAAAGCTTTCTGCCAAGGAGGTCTTGAAAAAAAGGCCCTCTCATCGTAACTTTTAACTTTTAACTTTGAACTTTTAACTTGTCCCCCTCCTGCTTCATCTTCACCGTATAACTTGACAAATCCGCCAATCGGCAGCCAATTGATTGAATAAACCGTTTCTCCTTTTTTGAAACTCAAAGCCCTCGGAGGAAAGCCAAAACCGAATTCCTCAACTTTTATGCCCAATTTTTTCGCCACAAAAAAATGCCCCAACTCATGGATCAGAACAAGAATGCTTAATATGATTAGAAAAACTAAAATTGTGAGTAACATAAAAAAATCTGAATCCAACTATCTACCTTCTATTTTCTATCTTCAACCTTCCATCCTCTACCGTCCATTTCATATCTGTAGCAGTTCCTCTTCCTTTCTCTCCCTCATCGCCTCAATTGCCGCCATTGTGTCATCTGTTGCTTTTTGGATTTCTTTTTCCAAACGCGTCAGATCATCCTGAGAAATTTCTTTGTCGGTAAATTGTTTTTTTACAATATCCATAGCCTCATGCCTTACTTGGCGAATCTGAATTCTGCCGTTTTCAAGTTTTTGTTTCATAACACGAATCAACTCTTGTCGCCTCTCTTCTGATAAAGGCGGAATATTTATGCGAATTACATTGCCATCAGATGAAGGAGTAAGTCCGATATTTGCCTCCATTATTCCTCGCGCGATTTCATCAAGTACTGATTTGTCATAAGGAGATATTACCAAAGTCTGGGAGTCAGAAGTAGCAATAGTCGCCATTTCCATTAATTTCAACTTTTGAGCCCCGCCATAAGCCTTTATAACAATATTTTCAACCAAAGACGGCGTAGCTCTTCCAGTCCTAACTGTTGCCAAATCAGCTCTTATAATCTCAAGAACCGATCTCATTTTCCGCTGGGTTTCACCAAGCACATTGTCCATCGTAAAATTAAGATTAGCAGAATTAGAGTGAATTATCAATGCGTGGAAACTTATATTCTTTCTTGTACTTCGTCTATTTGATATTCTACCTGTCTTAACCTAGATTCTCCCATCCTGACTTGCCATAAATCTCTATTATTTTCCGCGATGAGTATGTGTCCCCTCCAACACGCTAGTTTACCCTCCAAATCAATTCTCCTAGCTTCTCTTGCTTCTGGACTAAGACTAAACATTGTTTTTTGAATTTCTTGGGTACTCATCTTTCCAGTAATTTTAAATTATATCTAAATATCAAACCTCTTGAAGTCTTTTACAACAATATTTTCTCCGAGTTTGGCAATAGCCTCTTTTACCAAACTCTCTATAGTTTTTGAAGAATCTCTAATATATTCTTGTTTTAATAAAGTATCAATGTCATTAGGATTCATTGCCGCTACCTGCATGGCTATTTCATGAACCAATGATTTAAATTCCGATGTCCGAGCGACAAAATCCGTCTCGCACAAAATTGAAACAAGTACGCCAACTTTGCCGTTTTGATGAATATATGAATCAACCAGCCCCTGCGCGGTTTCTCTGTCTGCCTTTTTCCCAGCTTTCTCTATCCCATGTTCTTTAAGCCAAAGCAGAGCTTTACTATAATCGCCAACGGATTCTTCCAGCGCCTTCCTACAGTCCGAGATTGAAGCTTGCGTAACGCTGCGAAGTTTTTTAAGTTGTTCGAGGCTTGCGTTTGACATTTTCTTCCTCCTTCTTTTCTTTTAATGCATTATTTTTAACTGACGCTCTAGTCTTCTTGGTTGATTTTTCCTTATTTTTCTCATTTGACACTTTTATCTCCTTTGTCTCTTTTGCCCTTTCTTCAGGCTTGCGTCCCTCAACCCACGCATCAACGATATATGAAACAATAAGTTTAATTGATCCAACCGCGTCATCATTTGCAGGAATCGGATAGTCAACAATATTGGGATCCGCATTTGTGTCAACCATAGCGACAGTCGCGACTCCCATTCTTTTTGCTTCTCTTATGGCGAGGTTCTCAAGATGTGAGTCAATAACAAAAATTGCATCCGGCTTGTCTTTAATCTCCGCAACTCCGCCATAAATAGATTCTAATTTTTGCTTTTCCTTAAACCACTGCCCAATCTCTTTTTTTGTATATTTAGACTTTAGCTCTTCGTTTTTGAGATTTTCTGTAAAAGTTTTTAGCTTTTCAAAATTTTTTGAAACTTCTGAAAAATTGGTCAAAAGACCGCCTACCCAGTGATTGGTAACATAAAAAATGTCAGGGGATTTTTTTACTTCTTCCTCAACAATTCCTTTTGCCTGTCTCTTTGTACCAATAACAAGCAATTTTCCGTTTTTGGAAGCCAAATCTTTAACAAACGCTGCTGCTTCCTCTAGTCCCTCTTTTGTCTTTGCAAGGTCTATGATGTGGATATTGTCACGGACTTCGTAGATGAAATCGCGGGCTTTTGGATTGGATCTTGTGACTTGATGTCCAAAATGACAACCAGCCTCAAGTAATTCTTCTAGTGTTACTTGTCTCATATATACCCTCTTGCCCGCCTTAGAACGCTCCGTGAAGCGTGAACGAATAGTTCCTCAAAAGCCGAACGGTAAGTTCAGGCGGGTGTCCTCCTCTGGTAAAAATTGTTTAGGGCAACAGAACCAGAGTGTTAGAATAAAACTATTATAACCCATCTCTTCGTGTAAAATCAACTATTGTTACTGTGACTTGGCTTCCTCTTTCTGTCTTATATCTGGCAAGGATACGTTCATGTTCATCAATATGATCAACAACATATGTGATATTTGCTGGAGCAAGATCAGCAACCTCTTCAAGCGGCAATCCGTTAAACGTATTACCGACAGCCCTATCAAATTGATACTCAGGGAATTCTTCCACAAACCGTTCTTCACGTTCTCTTCTCGCCCTTGCTTTAGCAGCCTTTCTGTCAGTTCCTCTTTCCGCATTCTCCCTCAAAATCTTTTCCACATATTGATTCCTTGAATGTCTCGCAGGAGATTCGCCACTTCTCGCTTTTTGTCTTTCTGTTTTACTACTCATATATTTCAATCCTGCTATTCTACAATAATTTCTCTTTATTCGCAATTCATAATCATATTTAATTCGAGTTTAGTATAATATACTGATGCTCGAACGCCCCTCGCAATTGAATAGTAGCCAACGATTTGAGTTGGAACAAGTTAGGTTTAATTCTATCTCCTTCGGCATCTATTTGCCTACTCGTATCATCACAAACGAAGAGATAGAAAAATGGATGGTTCAGACTCCAAACGGCAGACTTATAACAGCCGATGAAATCAAAAAAAGAATAGGGGTCGAAAGAAGATATCAAGCAAACCCAAGTCAGTCAGCATTAGACTTGGGAATACAAGCATCTGTCGCAACGCAAAATCTGGAAGAAATAGAAGCTGTCATTACATCTACAAGCTATCCGCTTGGAGTAAATGTTTCTGCTGAAATCAGCATTAGTCTCCAAATTAAACCTGATAAAAAAATGGATATTCATGCGGCATGCTCTGGATTTGTAAGAGGATTAACCTATATGAAAGAAAACGAATCTGAATTCAACGGCAAAAAAGTGCTTTTTGTTGCCACAGAATTATATTCACATACCCTGGAAGATTTACGCGACGATGGAATCAAAAGAGATCCATCTATGGCACAAACTATATTTTCAGACGGTGCAGTTGCTATTGTATTTAGATTCGGACAGGATTTAAAAGTATTGGCATACAAAAACGAGAAGATCCCAGAAGAATACGACCATCTCATACAAATGCCTATTGATAGAAACCTTATGACTGAGCCATATATTGAAGAGCCTGTACCATCAGAATGCTCAACTTTCCAACAGAACGGTCCGAAAGTTTACGAAGAAATGAGAACCAGAATTCCTGATTTAAATAAAAATCTTATTGAAGAATCCGGACTTGAACCATCCGACATAAAACTGGTAATTCCCCACCAGGCAAGCGGCCGGATGATTGATGCAATCGCATCAAGAATGCCGGAATACAAAATATACAAAGACATTCGAGACGGAAATTTTTCATCAGCATCAATACCAAAGGCTATGATCAGAGCTATAAAAGAAGGACAAATAGAAACCGGGGATAAAATTTTGCTGTCAGGATTTGGCGCAGGAATGTACGCCTCATCTGCGATAGTTGAGCTGGGATAAAACAACTTAATATTTAAGTTAATTGTATTAAAAATCAACCTTTAAAAGTAAAAAGATTCGTCCTACCCGATTGTTGTCTCGCAGTTCTTTCCAAAAGCCTTTCAGAAATACTTCTATCCAATAGAGCGCCTCTGACAAATCCCTGCGAAAGCATGCTGTCTCCACACCGCACCTCACCATAACACGTAACTGCTCGACTATTTTCGGATTCATTAAGAAGAACAATAGTGTTGAGCTCAATTGGCGGAATTGCCGCATTTCTATAATCTACATCAATCGATGTTAGCCTGACAGACTGTCCTTGGGGCATTCTTTCCGCCAAAACCAGCGAAGCAAGCATTGTCTGGGCGATTGACTCAGCCTGTTCTACCCCACGAAGCACGGGTTTTTCTATAAAATGTCCTTCTTCCTGCGTGGCATTCCATATTCCAACAGATATTGATCTATCAGTATTCAAATATAACCCGTGGACTCTCATCATGTTTTCTCCGTATCCAAATCCGGAAAGAACCGATGAAACTTGCTCGCGGGAAAAATAGCTATATTCCCTCGGATCTCCTATCTCTATATTAGGATATTCTTGTCCTTCTCTATGGGAACGATCCTGCTCCTGTTTTGAAGTCATAAATCAATTTATTAAAATACTGTCATTATAGGCACAGTTTTGCCCTTAATAGTTGATAAATATGCTATACCTCGTGCTATCTCCTCAGGCGCAAATGACCTTTTGGCAGGAGATAAATTTATAAGTCTTTCTCTTTGTCTTGGTGTCAAAGATGCTGTAAGATCCGTATCAACAAATCCTGGCCGAATTATACTTACGTTAAGATTTTTTCTTCTATTTTCCCGGCCCATAACAACCGCCATAATCTCCATTGCGGATTTTGAAGCGGCATAATTTCCCTGGCTGGGAAGCCCCAATACTGCGGCGCTTGAAACATAAACCATATTCCCGCCTGTCGGTTGTTGGCCATTCATTTTATTAACTGCGAATTTTGACACAAATAAAGCGCTGTCTGAATTTGATCTCATCACACTACTCCACTGTTCTGGCTCCATGTCGTATATCAACGCATCGTCTCTCACCCCTGCGTTATGAACCACCACATCAAGCCTGTTAAACCTGCCATAAGCTTCATTCACAAGACGCTCCGCATCCCGTGGTTCTGATACATCAGCCCCAACCCAAATCGCATCTCCTCCTGCTTTTATAACATCACCCGCAACTTGTTCTCCCTGCTCTTTACTCCTCCCTCTTGAGTTGACAACCACCTTCATCCCGTACTCACCGAATAGCCTGGCTGTAGCAGCCCCGATTCCGCGGCTTGAACCTGTAACCAATGCCACTCTTCCCTCAAGTTTTTCTCTCTCAATTGGCAGATGATCTGTTCTGTCCAGGCTAAAACCTACAATTTCCTTTATATTTTCAGGATTAATATCCAAATCTATTTCTGCGGTAAAAAAAGGGGATGGCTCGGTAGATAATTCTTGGAAGTTAGGTCTATTTTCAGCTCCTGTCATATTTTGATTGAAAATATCATTTTGCATCTTCAAAGTCAACATCTAATTCCTATTGTATATTTATCTAATAGGACAAATATTGGTATAATATGACCCATTATGTCAAGGCAGGTAGAAACCGAGTTGCCGGTCGGAACTCAATCCTCAAAAGAAAACGGATATAATCCCCCTCACGGTGTTTCTCAAGAGACTTACGAAATAATTATCTATGCTCGTGATCATAAAGAGATACTAGATAAAGTAGATTTACTCGACAAAGGAAAAAGGATAATAAATCCGACAAGAAACCTTATTGTTATTTATTGCAGTACCGAAGCCTCATTAAGAGATGTTGCTAAATCTACTGGAGGTGGAAAAGGCACTAACGCAAAAAGAATTTTAAGAGGGCTAGAGATAATCTGGGAACAACTACCCGATGGAATTCAAGTGCTATACCCTAAAGAAAAAGCCGTAAGACTTAAAAAACCTAAACCTATTTCTTCTAGGGAGAATGTAAAAAGAAGTAAGACAGCCAAGAGTCTGTGGGAGAACCAAGAATATAGAAATAAAACCGTCGAAGCGTTAAAGGAGAGAAAAGACGATCCCGAATTCATTGCCAGAATGCGACAAATAAGTCAGGGTAGACTATCACCTATGGAGGGAAGAACTCATTCGCAGGAAACAATTGCAAAAATAACAAAGGTAACCCAAGAAAACTGGAATAAACTACATGGTATTGAAACAACTGATGACCCACTGACAAAAAGAAAAGCGCTCCTTGCGGAATGGATAAAATTAACCAGACTGTTAAAGCATGTCCCATCATCCAAGGACATTATAAGACTAAAAAAAGAAGGAAAAACCAGATTTTCAACTACAATGTACAGAAAAGAGTTTGGTGAAGGAAGCTTTATAAAAGCAAAGAAGTTTATTCTAGAGCACCTTAGCTCCGAAAGAACAAAAGCTGTTGTTGATAAAGACGAAAATTCAATATGGCATACGCTTTGGCAAATGAGCTACGATCTTTAAAAACAACCCAAACTAACCTTAGAGGCCCAGATTACAACGCGAGATTAAAATGATTTTTTGATATAATAACTTCTTGTTGCTAAAATATATTTAACCTGTTTTCAAAACAAATCTATTTGTATTTATGATTGAATCAAGAGGTTTTTTCTCGAGAGTAGAAGTACCTCAGCGTCAAACGAGCTGAATTTCTGGGCTTTCAAATTGAGAAATAATTTCTTCAAAGTTTTTTTTATAGGATCCTCTGCGATTGGATGGTAAATGCTTTGCAGTTTTGGCCATTGCGTAATCTACAATTGCTTCCCCAACCCTATCTCTTTCAGTATCATTGCATTGTAATATTTTTATTTTTTCTTTATCAAGAGAATCAAAAGTTAGAAAGAAGGTTTCATCTTGATACATAGATGAACAAGATATAATGTTAATATCTTTTCTGGAAAACAACGCTATTAACCTTCCAGCCTCAGGCAATCCTTTTCTTAAGTATTTGCTCCCATCGCCTTCTGGAAATAAACCCATACTGTCTTCGTTTTTTATAGCGGGTATAAGATACCTTGCTAATCGAAACGGATCAGGGTCACGAACAGGAATGCTGTTTATTGATTTATGCATTTTCTCCCTCAAAAGATCCTGGGTGGTAGTTGGATCATGGCCATGAAGCCATCTAATTTCTTTCCCTGTTGCTTGCTTAACATAATAACTTATCGTTGCATGTTGCCATTCACCCCTCATCGGACCCATGTTTGTGTGGTTGGCAACAACAAGTATCGGCTGGTCATATAAATACTCCAGATTTTCTACTCCTTTGATCTCGGATTTAAAATCATACCCAAGAAACATCTCTATATAATCCGATAAAGCTACTCGTTTGCCTGCCCGAATGTCATTGAAAAATTCATCAAAGCGCTGTTTTCCCTCGGGTTTTAGAGTCCTTCTTAAAGAGTCTATGGTCCACTCTTCAAGAATTTCTCTTATCACTGGCTCTTTTATTTTATTCTGGACCCAGTCTGTCTTCATGAACCGTCTGGCAAGCTCTTTCATAAAAAATATTTATATCTGATACATTTCAATTTAGTATCGTACTAATACCTGCAAGGCACAGCATTGTCAAAGAATTTACCCTATCAAAATTTTTACTCGTCTTGACACAGCCTCCCTAAACAAATTATTATAATAAAATGCCTGAAAGATTAAGAAACTCTCCCGAAACTGTTGCCTCAAATATGAATCCAGTCAACGACAAGATGAACAGGCTACTTGACAAGTATCTACCAAAAAGAAAACCCCTAAGCCTAGAAGATTACGACTGGGATGCAATGAATTCCGAATTGACAAATCCGGATCTTCTTAAATGTCTTAGATTCGTCGCGGAAGTAGAGTCCAATCCACAAGCCCCTGCAAAGAATTTACTTAAAGCAGCGGATGAAAACGGCGCCACTTGGAAACGGCGTTTTGTGGAAGATGGATGGCTTCATGAAGAAAGTATGCATGGGGTACTTCTTCGTGAGTGTGCAATACGCTCTGGCACGCCGCAGGAATTAATCGATGAGGAAATCGAACAAGTGCGAGCGAGAGAGTTTACGATCGGAGAAAACTACAGCTCGTTAAAAGCCGATGTTTATGGCTGGATGCAGGAAGCTACCACTTGGCGATTTTATCAGGCAATGCTAAACGAGGCTAAGGATCCGGTTTTGAGACAAGTCCTCATTGACATAGCCAAGCAGGAAAATTTCCATCGACATGTTTATTTTGAGGGAGCAAAAACTACACTCGAACATAATCCAGATGCAGCTAAAGAAGTCGTTGATACTGTTGCTGAGTTTATAATGCCTGGACAAATAATGGCCCCAGATCTTCAACAAGAGGCACCTCGCTGGGCCAAAAAATTTAATTTTTCCACTCGTCAATTAATGCGAGAACAAGCAAGCGGATTGATTGAGCTTATCGGACACGAAGGACTGGGAGAATCTGCTATAGCTTACGGGGTCAACAACGCGCCATGGTATATAAAAGGTCCGCTTGCTCCACTGAAGAAACTTGATAATGCTCGCGTCTATCATCTCTTCGGTAAACTTGCGGATTCAGCCGTAGGAAAAAAGAAATAATACTTTTCTATTTTGAGTTCGAACACCCGGTGTTGTCTAGGTTCAAACATAAGGATTTATGGCACGGGGAATTTGGAGCAGAAAGATTTTATTTCTTTTGCAATTTCTAATAGCTTTTTATTTTTCTCCGCTTTTTTTCTGAATGACTTCATAAAGCCTACTCTTTCCTGCCTGTCGCCTGGCAAAGAGGTACCTTTAACTTCATCTATTACTTTGTTTATCCATTCGGCAATCTTTACCATTTCCTTTTCCTTCATTCCTCGTGTTGTAATAGCTGGCGTGCCCAAGCGTATTCCCGATGGATAAAGAGGCGGCATCGTATCAAAAGGGACTCCATTCATATTCAAAACAATACCTGCAATCTCAAGGGCAAAAGCTGCTACTTTTCCATTAATCTTTTTATTGCGAAGGTCTATAAGTATTAGATGATTGTCTGTACCGCCGCTAACCAAGTTAAAATCGTATTTAACAAGCTCTTCAGCCAATGCTTTGTTGTTTTTTACTATCTGTTCTCCGTATTTTTTAAATGATGAACTACCTGCTTCTTTAAGCGCTACCGCTATTGCTGCTGTCTGGTTGTCATGCGGTCCTCCCTGCAAACCTGGAATGATTGCAGAATCAATTTTTTTGGGCAAATCTGGATTCTTTTTTAGTCCTTTTTCTGTAACCATAATTAACGCCCCTCTGGGACCTCGAAGCGTCTTGTGAGTCGTAGTTGTAACGATATGGACATACGGCACAGGACTCGAATGCACTCCTGCTATTATCAAACCGGTGATATGCGAAATATCTGCCATTAAATACGCTCCTACTTTGTCGGCAATTTCACCAAATCTTTTAAAATCTATAATTCGAGGATAAGCAGTAAATCCGCAGATTATTAGCTTTGGTTTTTCTTTAATAGCGAGCTTTTCTATTGCATCATAATCCAAATATCCGTCTTTTCCCAATTGATACTGGACAGATGTGAAAAATCTGCTTGAGAAAGTCAGCGGAGCACCATGTGTCAAATGCCCGCCAAAAGCAAGAGACAGTCCCATAATCTTGTCTTTATAGTCAAGGAGACCAAAATATACCGCAGCGTTGGCAGGAGAGCCGGAAAGCGCCTGCACATTGACGTATGGAACGCCGAACAACTTCTTTGCTCGATCTATTGCTAATTGCTCTACCGCGTCAGCTATTTTATTTCCCTGATAGTACCTTCTTTTGGGGTACCCTTCCGAATATTTGTTGGTGAGGACCGATCCGAGCGCTTCCATCACTGCGCGTGAGGTATAATTCTCCGACGGAATCATTTCCAAAACATCCGCCTGCCTCTTCTCCTCTTCCCGAATCAAATTGTAAATTTCCCAATCGACAATCTTCAAATTATTCACTTCCCATACTATACAAAATTGTTTGTATATAGTAAATATGGTAAAATTGTGCCTATGGAAGATGAACAAAAGGTAAACCAGTCAGAAATTGTTAGCTTACCATATTCAGATCAAAATCAAGGAAATACTCCGGATATTCGCCTAAAAAAAGAGGAGACGCTCTTTACTCAATCTTTGGAAAGAGCTATGACTGCTTCCAGAAACTCCGGAGAATTCACAGAAAAAAAAGATTTGCAAATGTGGAATGATCTAAACGAAAATATTTTTACATTTGTAAATATACACATTCCCGCTTACAAACAAATAGATGAAGCTGCTGGAGAAGAAAATGACAGCATGTATGCGCATGCTTTTAAGGACGCTGTATATCAAGCAAGAAATCTAATTATCATTAACACCCTACTAAACCAACGAAAACTTGCTCAGAAAAATGGATTTTTAGAGCAATCTGAACCTTTTTTTACGTTGAATAGGTTTTATCTTGCCGGCGATATGGATGTAAAAATAGCCGGACTTTCTATATATGACATTGCGACCAATCTGAAAATAAATCCTTCCGACTACTATAGGAGCGTTATGACATCATATTCAACGCTTGAAAAACCAGGATTTGAAGACATTACTAACGAAAATACAGAAAATATTCCGGTAGAAACTTATCCTAATATGGCAAATAAGAGAATTTCTATAGCGCTAAATAGCATGCTTACGATGGGAATACTTGCCGAAGAATGCAATTATCTCTTCTCTGCTAGCGAAGAACGTGGACGCGCAAGTAAAGCATTTACTCACTCAGCCGATAAGTTACATAATGGTGGAAAATTGATTACAAATGGATTTGTACGCCAAAGAGAAAAAGCCTTAAGAACCCTTCTTGACCCATCTTCTGAACACTTCGAGGCACTAAGAGAATTGGTGGAAAAAGATCTTACGCAGGATGAGGAAAGTGATAAAATAGCTTACTCTCTTTCAATTCTCGGTCTAAATCACATAGATAATATACCATTTGCATATAGAAAAGCCAAAGAACTCGAAGAAAAGAGCGGAGACACTAAATCTTTTTACGCTCTCCTAGCAAAATCAATACTTGAGGAAGAAGGACAACTTCTAACGCATGACGACATACCATTATTTATTGATCTAGAGAAGAGTATTGAAAATCAAAAAATTCCATCTCTTGAGGATATTGAAAGGATTAACAAACTCTATTTCCCAAAGACCTCACAAAGAGATTTTAATGTTAATATGGAAGATGTTAAATTGGGAAAAATGGTACCTCCAAATTCTATCAGAGTTGAATTTCCTAAAGGTCATTCCGGTATATTTAATATTTATTTCGATTATGAAAATGATCAGGGTGAATCAACAACACTAGAGTTTAATTTTGATACAAGAAAAAACATGTTTGATTGGAAGCCATTTATTGAGGCTACTAACGACCCTGAAATGGCAAGCTTAAGAAAATCTGCTCTTATTGCTTCCTATTCCATACTTTCTCAAATTCAAAAACAGGTAGAAGAAGAGTATCAACAAAAACAGCAACAAAGACTGACAAGAACACAAATGCCTCAGCATACATCTAAACAGTCTCATTCCAAAGAACCATATGTCCCAAGACTGCGAGAAAAAAGACCAGAGCGACCACGACCACTTTTCCCTATCCAAGAAATCCTACAAGGAAAAGTGTCTCTTCCTTTGCATCCAGAACAATCAAGAGTAAAAAATCAGATTGTATTAAATGATGACCAAGGTATAAATAAAACTGCAGGAAATTTATCTAACCATGACAGACATCTTGTTGCAAAAGCAATTGAAGAATACAATCAAAAAGGTATTGGTCAATTTAAAAAATTAACCTATACAGGAGGAGAGAAAACTCCCTTGTTCACCCTTCGAGTAAATACTGGATCAGGCGGGGGCGGAGTCAGAGTACTGATGCGCGAAGCGCCCGATATTCATAAAGAAGAAAACACGCGTTCATTTGAGGTTATAGATATAGACTATAGAAAGAATATCTACAGAGGAAAAAATTTGAGGGGAGCAAGGGGAAGATTCGGGTTTCACTAAATCCATATATCTTAGTAGCTTAAGCCACATTGAGTTTTTGGGACATTATCTCTTTATAGCCAGCGACAGCATCTGAAAACGAATTTCTAAGTTCCTCACCTGAAGAAAATTGCAAAATACTTGGGTCATACCACTGACCTTCACTCCTAATTGACCAGCCATAGTATTCTCTCCCCCGAAACTTATCTTTTTTATCAACAGGAACAGGAATAGTCATAACAACTTCCATGGCACTGCGAAAACCTTCTCTTCTCAAGCTCTCTACTAAATCATTATTCATAGGAACTATGCCATTTTGTTCCCTGTCATTTTTTATTCCCATTTCTACGTGGCGATCTGGATTTTCCCACAAAGGCAAAAGGTCGTTTATTCCCCTTTCTCTTTCTTTCTGATAATATCTAATAAAATTTTCTTCAAACTTCAGTCTTCTTTCTGCGGCCATCGCCTTGCCATAAGGCGTGTACGCGTAATCAGGAGAGTATCCCAAAAATTCTTTAAACAGCGCTGATGCTCCATCAAAAAATCCTCCTGTTCTCATCCGCCACTCCCAACGATCCCCTAGGCTAAGATCAGGCCTAAAAATATACCACTTTCCGAGCGACCCCACTCTATTTCTGTGAATAGATATGCGTATTGAATTAGGATCATCCAATTCTCCAGCTCCGGCCAGCCTATCCGCGTCATTAAATAATTCTCCGGCAGGACTTAGCAATTTTCCAATTGCAGCTATTCTTTTTTTATCAGGGTGGCTGAAAGATTGATCTTGATATTTAATGTCCACCCTCAGAGGCGCGTATTGATCCGGAGGAATACCCAAGGATGGCGCGAATCTACTTACAACCATACCAATAACCTGCGGATGCAGTATTGAAACCCTGCGTCTTTTTGCCTCATTTGGAAAACTTGCCTCGCCATTTTTATCCAATATAGGCAAATGTGGCCCCATGTCATGAAGAACTGCTCTTGCCGACAACTCATGATCTGAAACGTCTCTATATTTTGGGTATTGATCGCTTAGCTTTTCTCTCAGATGCAAAGACCCCATAAATACATTGAAGCTATGGTCTATACCGTGCTGAGCATCCGCCATCCAATCCTGTATACCTCTACTTACAACTCTAAGTCCATTTTCCGTAATATGACCGCTTTCCCTCAAGTCAGTCGTAGCGCTTTGCAGCGCATCAGATACAACCTCAGTAAAACCTTCCCTTCCTTGACGTAGCCTATCGATTCTATTGCCAACAAATCTTTCCAGCATAATAATTAATCAATTTCTTTTTTAATCATTTGCATCAAACGATCCCTGTCTTTTTGATTTTTGATTATATCACACCAATTGCTTTCACCCAACGTCAAAACTTTTCTATCTTTTTTAAGTCGTAAAACATATTCCTCAAGGGACTCAGACAGCCCCGCGATATATTCAGGCGTGTAATTTTCTATCTCAAAACTCCTCGATCTCTTCTTTATCCGATCAAGAAGTACTGAAGTTTTTACATTCAGATAAATAATTAAGTCTTCTTTTGGAAGATTATTTGTGAGTTTGGTAAACAGCGAATTGTATAAATTAAACTCATCCCTTTTCATATACCCGCTTTTTATTCTGCTGTTTGCGTAAACCCACGACATAGGAATGCCGCTGTCTTGAACTATTGCCTTTTCTTTAACTTCTAAGCTAATTTTATCTACTACCTCTGCCCTTTTAATCAAAAACCACATGTCACTTGTTAATGACCACCTCTTTCTATCCTTTACTGTTTTTTCGAAAAATGGATTCTCTTTGTATAGCTCATCTGCAGGCACAAATTTAGCGGGAAGATTTTCTGCTATAAATCGTGCAGTTGTCGATTTACCAGAAGCTATATTGCCTATTACTGTTATGAAAGGTTTATTCACACTACTTCTCAAGTTCTAAAAATTTATATTTATGACCCTCCGATTCTCTCGATTCTTCACTGATTACTTTTCTAAAGTCAGAATAATCCGGAAAAAAAGTATCGCAGTCATAATCTCCCCCCACTATTGTTAGATAAAGTTTGTCGGTCAAATGCATTACTTGTTGAAATATTTGCGCCCCTCCCGTAACAAACACCTCTTCTGCTTGTTCTTCCGCTTTTTTAATTGCACTTTCAACTGAAGTTACAGTAGCCGCATTATCTCGCGCTGGTTTGTAATTGGCATCCCGTGTTACAACCAGATAAATTTTTCCAGGCATCGGCCTTCCGGTTTTGTCGTAATAACCTACCATTGAATCGTACGTTTTTCTTCCCAAAATAACCACATGATTCTTTGTTAAACTTTTAAGTTTTAAAAGATCATCTTTTATATGCCAGGGAATTTTGTTGTCTTTCCCAATCCCTCTCTTTTCATCCATTGCGCAGATAATACTAATCATAAATTAAAAACCGCCAATATTAGCAATGTCCGCTTTTAGGGCAGGATGCGGATTGTAGTCCTCAAGCGTAAAATCTTCAAATTTAAAATCATCAATATTTTTTACCTTGGGATTTAGTTTCATTGCTGGAAATGGCCGCGGCTTTCTTTTCAACTGCTCCTTCACCTGATCAAAATGATTGGAGTAGATATGCGCGTCTCCAAAAAAGTGCACGAATTCACCGGCCGGAATTCCCGTAACCTGGGATACC
The DNA here is from genome assembly GCA_001782075.1 of Candidatus Levybacteria bacterium RIFCSPHIGHO2_01_FULL_38_26. Taxonomy (GTDB): domain Bacteria; phylum Patescibacteriota; class Microgenomatia; order Levybacterales; family UBA12049; genus 2-01-FULL-38-26. The sequence continues at coordinate 8,016 of MFNO01000031.1, read as the reverse complement.
ATGAGAAGAAGAAGTGAATAGCTTGCAATATTAAATGGAACTCCCAAAAACATATCCGCGCTTCTTTGATACAAAGCACAGTTGAGCATCCCATTTGTTACCGCGAATTGATACATTGTGTGGCAAAAGGGCGGCACCTCATTTGCATTTCCTTTTGATGCCATAGCGTAAATAAAATCCGGATTCCACGCTGATACCACATAAGATTTTCGATACGGTTTGGTTTTCAAACCATCAATCACCCACCCAAGCTGATCTATTTCCCGGCCATCGCTTGCCGGCCATTTCCTCCACATCTTGCCGTAAACAGTTATCAAATCCCCCCACTTTTTTACAAAAGGGTCCCCTGCGGGCAACTCTCTCAACTTCTCAATAAACTCATCTTGAGTAAGTAGAGTAACCCCAGTTTTGACTTTTGATTTGTATTTTTGACTTTTGACCTTTAACTTTTGACTTTGCGATTTATAAAAGCGCTTATACGCCCATTCGTCCCAAATATGGACATTGTTATCAACAAGAAATTTGATATTGGAATCCCCTCTCAGAAACCACAAAAGTTCAATAATAACTCCTCTTGTGAATACTTTCTTTGTAGTGAGTAAAGGAAAACCCTTTGATAAATCAAACCGCATCTCCCTGCCAAAAACAGATCTTATAAACGGTGGCTTCTCTCCTTTTTTCTTGTACTGATCCAGTACCTCTGGAGTAAAAAACAACGGCTTGTCCGAACCATTTTTCAGGATATCTTTGAGAAGATTTAGGTATTGATATTCAGCACTTCGACTTCGCTCAGTGTCTTCGAGATGCTTTTTCATACTTGTTTCTCCTTTTTTTTTGTCGTAACTCGTCCTCCCTGCCATTGCCCACGATACATGCTGCCACCACCCATCACTTCTTCAAACTGCGCGTGGACAAATCTCGCTCCCATTTCAATAATTACAGGAATAGGACCTTCGTTTTTCATTCCAAAAGTAACAGGCCCGCTGTACCCCGGCGCCACATTTCCTGTTCTTAAAAAAAGTCCGGACCTAAAAGTAGTAGACCTTGGCTTGAAATTTGCTGTAATATTTTGAGGTAAATTAAAACTCTCAATTGTTTTTACCAGATAAAAATCTCCTGGTTTGAAAACTATCGAGTCTTTTTTTCCATTCTTGTAGGACTTAACAAGTTCTATTTCCGCAGTTTTTCTGTGAGTCTCTCCCAAAAAAGCTTCTCCTTTTATTTTATATACCTCGCCAAGCCGCAAATCAAACCCAGCCCCCTCAGGATTTGTCAGCTCTCTCTCAGAAAGATTCTCTACCAATTTTTTGGTTTTAACAAGTTGCAAAAGAATCTTAGGCCCTAGTATCATATTTTTCAAATTTCTAATTACTAATTTCTAATTGATCTAATCAAATCCCAATTTCCAAAACCCCAAAAGTTTAGAAATTAGATCAATTAGGTTAATTAGGTCAATTTTTTAACTATTTCCTCCGTGACTTCCTCCTCGCTCTTTTCTCCATCAATCACCGTAATTTCTTTTGGAAATCTTTTAGAAAGCCATTTGTATCCCAGGGATATTTTTTCCAGCTTATCTTTTTTTTCATACAACTCTTTTCTCTCTGTTTTTTTTCCTATTCTCTCAACAGCAGTATCAATAGACACATCCAGATAAAAAGTATAATCCGGAACTGTAAATTGATGATACATAGATAAAATGCTTTGTCCAACCAATATCACTTCTCCAAAATTAAAACTGTACTTTTCATCTTTTGCATCCTTCATCCTGTCCAGTATTCCATAAGGAACTGCCGACCAAAAACATCTATCTGTTATCACGATTTTGCCTTTCTTCAAAGACGGAATAATCAACTCCTCGTGGTGAATTGACCGCTCAGCAGACATGATGTGTTGAAATGCTGCAAATGGTACCTTTACTTTAGATACCAGTATGTCCCCAATTAATCTACCTACTGTTCCCGCATTCTTTCGCGGCTCCCTGGTCGCTACAACTTTTTTTCTTTTTACCGTAAAATATTTGGCCAGTCTTTCAGCCTGCGTTGTTTTTCCGCTGCCATCAATTCCCTCGATTGCAATATACAGCCCCTTGTGTGGATTTCTTCTAAAATCAAGATCAAGTTCTATATGATACTTCATGTAAAAACTGTTCCCATAATACCACAAAGAATTTTATTTTAAAACACGCTTTTGTGGTAAAATCATAAATTATTGTATGGAAAGATTAAAACCCGGTCAGGAAATATCTGTTCATAAAAAACATCAATCCCCGGGTATAAATCCGGCAAATCCAATTATTTCAAAGGGGGTGGACTTATTTGTTCGACGAGTCGAGAAAAAAATTCTGATTCCCTTGCAGCCTAATTATGAAGATGGTTTTAGAGATAAATTTGTTGAGGTGATCGAGGATTCCGACGTGCTCCCTGTTGCAGTCATAACCCATCAGAGTCATTCTGACTGTATATCAGCCGCAAAATTATCAAAAGATCTTACAACGTTAGCAAACCAACACAGGTATCCTGGAAGAATTTAGAGGCTATATGTTATCTGTGGCAGCCTCTATGCAATCAGGGCATCAGAATATAGTTGTACAGCAATACTTCGAAACCACAAAAAGCATAGCCTCAAAGTACAATTTAAGGCTTCAGACATATGTCAGGCAAAAAGATGAAAATCAATATGGAATTAGTCGCAGTAAAAATATTCAATTTAGCAGAGAGTTGGCTAGAATTATAAACAAACAGGAAGATAGACAAGCAGATGGATTGATTTTTTTCCCGGAGGGCACAATGGAAGGCGGAAGAAAAGTAATAGAAGGAACAAAAAAAGGACAAATTAATGGCATGCAAGAACTTGACTGGGAAAGCATTCATAAGCTAATAAAAGGAATTGAAGAACGTGGAAGAAAGGTGGTTATAATACCTGTTGGCACACATGGAGAATTCAGGATTTCCAATCCGTCAAACAAAAATTATCCAACTGCAAGAGTGCTTAAACAGCTATACAATCCCCTCAATATACCCAGGGAAAGCATTCTGTCGGTAAATGTCGGCATGCCAATGACGTATTCGGAAATAAAAGAAATTCTTGCAAAACAAGGCATAGAACCAAATCCTCAGAACATCGGAGAATATGTCGGAAGAACTATTGCCAAATTACTCCCTCTTGAAGCCCGGGGCGTATACGCATAAATTATTTCTCCTCGTGGATCCTGCTCTCATCCGGTCCTTTTTGCCCGACATATTTTGCTGCCTTTTTCTTGTAATACGGTATTTCTGCAGGACTCGATAGTTCCTCAAAAGACAAAGAGCAAATCCTCATCCCAGGGTAAAGTGCAACAGGCATTTTTCCCATGTTGGCAAGCTCAAGAGCTATATGCCCTCTAAATCCGCACTCAATATTTGCGGCAGTTGAATGGATCACAACACCAAGTCTTCCAATGCTTGATCTTCCCTCAAGTCTTCCCGTCAGATCATCCGGTATCTCAACGTATTCTTCTGTTGTTGCCAATACAAAATCTCCAGGCTGAATTATAAATGGATCGCCGTCTGTAACGTCAATTTTTCTAGTAACTTCTTTTCCTATTTCTTTTTTGAATGGGTCTATGTAAGGATAGCGGCTGTGTTCAAAAACGCGGAAATTATTCCCAAGTCTAAGATCTATGGAGCATGAACCAAGTTGGATCTTCAAATCAGGAGCGGGTTTAATAATAATCCTGCGGGATTTTAGTGCTTTTTTTAGATCTCTGTCGGACAAAACCATAAAAGGATTATAGCATATCTCTAACTTCTCCCACCAAATACAAAGAACCCGTGACTACAATAAGATCATCTTTTTCTGCAATTTTAAAAGCCTCACCCATGGCACGTTTTAAGTTTTCTTCCCAGTAAACACCCCCGCTGTAATTAGCGCCAGATACATAATACTTAATACTTTTTACGTCCATCCCCGCGTTAAGTTTCATATCTGTTTTTGCCCTAAATTCTGTAACAATTAATTTGTCCGCCGCTTTTAAGATCTGCCCTAGCATTTTTTTTACGTCTTTATCAAATTTAAAACCAATAACAAAAATTTTTTTGTTTTTGGGAAAAAGTTTTTTAAGAGATTCTAAAAACTTTTTCATTTTTATCGGATTATGTGCCCCGTCTAAGACTATTTTGTATTTGGTATTATGTAATATGTACTCAAACCGCCCCGGGAAAAATGCACTTTCTAGGGCTTTTCTGACATTCTCTTCCGAAGCTTCAAAACCAAACTTTCTAAGCTCCAATGCTGCTTTAATAGCCAGACTTGCGTTCTCTACTTGATATTGTCCCAATAATGACAAATGAAGATTTTTTAAATTTACTACTTTAGACTGAAAATCAAATTCCGTCCAAATCCTGCTTTCCTTATTTACTTTATAATCAAAGTCCTTATTCAAGAGAAAAAATTTAGCTCCTTGCTCTCTACACCTTTCCTGAATTATTTTTATTACCGATTTCTGCTCTACTCCGGTAACGACAACCAACCGAGGGGTGACGCGAGCGGAGGGTGTCCCATCGAGCGCCCGCAGAAAAATCGCAGGGCGCAAGCCCGAGGACATTTTTTTCGAGGACGTCGGATGGGACGAGCGAGCGGCAGGACCCCGAGGAACCACCAAGTCGCCAAGCGAATGGACTGAACCCTTCACAATACCAACTTTCGTCCTTGCTATTTTCTCTACAGTTCTTCCCAAGACATTGGTATGGTCCAATGAAACATTTGTCAAAACTGCAATTAGGGGATATAAAGTATTTGTCGCGTCAAATTCTCCTCCCATCCCAACTTCTACAACTGCGATGTCAACTTTTTGATCCGCGAAATACTTAAATGCCATTGCTATCAAAATCTCAAAATACGACGGCGCACCAACAGACATTTTTTTCATTTGCGTAATTATTTGTGTTATAAAATTAACTAAATCAGTAAATTTTGTATCTGAAATTTGTTCACCGTTTATCTGCAGTCTTTCATTTACTTTTTGAAGATGTGGAGAAAGAGTTAGGCCAGTTTTATAGCCGGCAGTTGTTAGAATATGAGAAATAAGATAAGAAGTTGACCCCTTCCCTGAAGTCCCGCCGACAAGAACCGATTGAAACCTGTTCTGAGGATTATCAAGAAGAGATAGAAGTGTTCTCATCCTCTCCAGTGGATCATAATGCTTGAGAGTTGCTTTATCTACCTTAAATATAACCTTGCCAATAAAACCCTCTAAATATCGAATTGCCTCTTCGTAGCTCCTAATTTTCATATTTCATATTCTTCGAGCGATTCACCTGAAGCCTTTGGCGAAAGAGACGAGTCGAGAAGATCTTGCCTTCTAGTTTTCATGCTATAATAGCATACGCCCTTTCTTTCCTCTATTTGTAGTTCTGAGGCTAGTGTTTTATTGAGATAGGCGCGTACTGTACTCTGATGTATACCTATTATTTCTGATAACTCAACATTAGTTAATGGTTTAGAACTTACAGAAAGAATCTCCCTTAATCTGCCAATATTTTCTTGGAATTGCTTTCTTAAAAAAGATGGAGAATGTGGATAATATAATTCACCGCTATTCTGTGCATAAGCTTTTAAGTCTCTTGTTACTACAGGCACAATTTCTCTCTCTAACCAATGCCGAGTTGCATTATCTTCTTGCAAAAGACCAATAAGAGGAGTAAGAAAGCCACTAACAATAGCTTTACCTTTCTCAGTAATTTGAGCATGAGATTGTATCTTCCCACCTATAAACTGTCCTCTTTGAAGAAATTCTTGATGCGCCAAACCTGAAAGAGTTATATTAATATCGCGTCTGAGTGCTTTATACTTTCCTCGTACCTCTTCAGGAAATTTTATAAATACAGCATCTTGTGTAATATCTTTGCCATCATTTATTAATTCTTCACAAAATCTCACAACGTCCTGTGTTAATGAAACTCTTGATCCAACTTTTTTTACTTCTGCCTCTGGCAACTCTCCTTTTGTATAAGTAACTTGTGTTTTACCTGTATTAGGTGTTATTGATTTATAGTCAATTACTCCTGCATTTTTTAAAGCAACGAGGCTGTTCTTAACAGTTGAGTTGTTAATCCCCAATTCCCTAGCTACTTCTTTTTCTGTTAAATTAGGGCATTCATTCAAAAGCCAAAGAATTTTTGCTCTTGTATGTGGCGTACGCTGCTCTTCAGAATTTTTTTTATGGATAGCTCCAAAAGTTGGATAAAGACTCTGTTTGCGCTCGTTCTCAAAATAAAGCGCGAGACATGCAGCTGGTATTCCATACTTTGCTCCTGCTTCTGTAAGTCCAAATCCTACTAATTTATCCTTGCCAAAATACTCTATAGTATATTCTTGCGCTACAAGACCAATCGGGCATAATGTATTAAAACAGTAACTAATGATGGACTTGGAATCAAAGCTTGCTAATTCTGTTCCCTTGAATACTTCTCGAAAATCTCTTACTAAAGCGTCAGGCGAAATATAGCCATTATAAGGCAATAGTTGCTGAACTACTGCTTTCGTAGGCATATTAAAAGAGCCTAGAAGAGCATTAAGTCTCTCATCTCCATTTTTTGGAAACTCTTGCTCAACTCTTCTTCCACTACTTTCAATTTGATTGTATTGTCGCTTCTCTTGCTCTCTCATAATTCGAGGCTAATTATAGCACGGGAGGACTGAATTTAAAAATCGTTCTATCTTGTAATGATTGAGTAATAATTAATAATTGATCCAATTTAGAACCAAAACCTCACAACTAATTAGAACTAAAACCGTCGACAAATTCTCCCACGTGGGAAAATTTGTCCAAGCCTACTCTAATCTGAGACCACACGGAATAAGCCAGTAAAAAACAGACATAAGCTTTATAGCATTTATAAATGTTGTTTACCAGAAAATACTCTCTAGGTTCGTTTATATGTCAAAAAACTCTCTAAAAAGCTTATCGTTTTCAATCTTGGAGACGTGCATGATACGGACATATTCACCAATACCTAAATACTCCCGCAAAAACTCAACTTGTTTTTCACAGGGATAGGCATGCAGAAAAAGACTTTCATGAAAGGGATAAAACTCCCAAAGTTTTAGATACTCCCGAAATACTTTTCGTGCGTTTTCTTGATTTTTCGGAATATCATAGCTAACTATCCACCACGTTCTATCCCAAATCTTAGGTTTTTCAATTTTAAGCTCATCTATCGCAAATTTAAGAATTTTTCTTTTTCCAGCGTTTGTTATTTTTACCACTTTTACCCCACCCTCTTCTCCAGTATCGACTAGCTTTTGCTTCTCCAAGCGCCTCAGGGTCCTTTTAAGATACGGTATATTAAATCTCCTCCATGCTTCATAATCATCTTCATTCGCTAAAAAAGGCTTCAGAGCCCGTGGAAGATTTGGCATAGCGATTGAAGCTGCTAGAAAAACTCCAGCACCAACAAGCTTCAAGATTATTTTTGCAGTAGCATACTTTTTGTCAAAAGCTTCTCTATCAATTTGCCTCGTAAGATTCCTTGAGATCTCTTCAATTAGAGAATCTTTAATATCTGAAATGGGCAAATCTTCAATGCGAGTTTTTCTCTTACGCTTTCTATTTCCGATTCCGAGTTTTAAATTACTCATCTCAATACTATAGCGACACCTTGATAATTAAGGTAAAGCTAACATAGACAGAATATCCCACGTGGGAAATTTTGTCGATGCTTAAATACTACTTCAGGACTTAATAAATATCTTATATTTACTATTAAATAAACGGTGGGTAAACCATATTAAACAAAAACTTTAGTAATGATTTCTTCTGCCTCCCAAGTTCTATCGTCATTTTGGGAGCGTTTTAAAAATACTCCCATAACTGGAATTGAAGAGTTAATCATTGATTTTACTTTCTCAACAGACCTCCGAATATCATCTTTGTGTCTCTCATCCTCGACCGGATTTCCCGCGCACTCTTGGTGACCGTGAACTACAATGCCTCTTGAATGATGCTTTTGAAGAGAGATATCAAGTTTATTTTTAATT